>JABFYB010000569.1 GCA_013361475.1 Hamadaea sp. | reverse complement strand
CGACGTGTCGACCCAGCTTCAGGTGGCCCGGCAGCGGCGGGCTCGGCTCGCGGCCCAGGTCTGGGCCTCGGCCCGGCCCGCCCCGGTCCCGGCGCGACCGGCCGGGCCTCCGGCGCCGCTGCCGGTGGCTGTGCCGTCGAACGCGGGCGGGCTTCCGGCCGGAACGCCGGTGGCTGTGCCCTCCGGTGTCGGGCCTGCGGGTGTCGGGCCTGCGGGCGTTGGACCTGCGGGCGTTGGGGCTTCGGGCGTCGGGCCTGCGGGCGTCGGGCCTGCGGGCGTTGGGGCTTCGGGCGTCGGGCCTTCCGGGATCGCTCCAGAGGCGTCGACCCAGACGGTCAAGAACATCCTGTTCGTCCTGGGCGGGATCCTGATCGGGATCGCGGCGATCGTGTTCACCGCGTTCGCCTGGGGCACCTTCGGCATGGCGGGCAAGGCGGCCATCCTCGCCGTCTTCACCGGCGTCGCGCTGGCCGTCCCGCTGCTCGCCCAGCGCCGGGGTCTGCGGGGCACCGCCGAGACCTTCGCCGCGATCGGGTTGCTGCTGGTCGTCCTCGACGGCTACTCGGTCTGGAACGTCAACCTCCTCGACGTCCACGACTACTTCTCCGGCTGGACCTACACCGGGCTCGTTGCCGCGGCGACCGCCTCGATCTCGCTCGGCTACGCGGGAATCACCCGGCTCGCCGGTCCGGCCGTCGGTGGCCTCGTCCTGGCCCAGCCCGCGCTTCCGTTGCTCTTCGTCGACGTCGCCGCCGGGCGTACGGGGGGATTCGCGCTGGTCTTCGCGACGGTCGCGGTGGGCAACCTGCTGGCCGTGGGCAGTCTGCGGCGGTTCGCGGGTCGCTCGCTCGCCGTGGCCCTCCAGGTCCTCGCCTGGATCGGGTACGCCGTCAGCCTGTTGCTGGCGCACGCCTTCGCGTTCGTCCGGCTCGCCGTCGACTCCCCGATCGGTTCCGTCCTCGCCGGAGCGGCGTTGCTGCTCCTCGTCGGGGCCGTCGCGGTGGCCGCCGGACCGGTGGCGCGCCTGCGCCCGCTGACCGTCGCCGGGGTCGCCTGGTTCGTCGTGCTCGCCCTGATCGCTCAGGCTCGCATCGTCGCCGTCGTCGACTCCGGCCGGATTCTGCTGTGGACCTCGGTGTGCGTACTGGTGCTGGCGGCGGCCGCTCACCTGGTCCGGTTGGTGTCCCGGGCGGCGGCGTCGGGCGTGGTCATCGGCACTGCGACCGGCGGGGGCGTGGCCGCTCTGTTCGCCGTCACCTTCGCGGCGTGGACCGGGCTGGTGTCGCTCGGCGTCGAGGCTCGGCCGGGTGCGTACGACTGGGCGCTGCCGGTGACGATCGCGCTGCTCACGGCGGCGGCGGTCCTGTCGATCCTGCCGCGGTTCTCCATCGCCACCGCGATCGCAGCGGCCGGCGCGGTGCCGCTGGCGCTCGCCGCCCCGGGCCGCCCGCCGGTCACCGACTGGCTGCCGCCCGTCGCCGACCTCACGGCCGTCGCGGTGCTGCTCGTGCTCATCCTGGCCCGGCGTCACCTCGCGACCCGGATCGTCGCTGGTGCCGGCGCCTTCGGACTGTCGGCCCACGCGGTGCTCAGTTCGCTGGGGCAACCGGCGCAGACGGCGTGGACCTTGGGCGCCGTGCTCGTGCTGGCGCTCGCCACGGCGATCCTGGCCTGGCGAGGTGACCGTACGCCGGGAGCGGTGGCCCTCGCGACGGCTCCGCCGCTGCTCGTCCTCCTCGCCGCCGCGGTCGCGAACGCGTCCGGCGCCGCCGACGCCACCGTGCTCCACGCAGCCGCGCTCGCCGCCCTCGTCCTGCCCGGCTTCGTCTGGCTGCTGCGCCGCGTCGACGCGTACGCGATCGTGCTGTCGTGGGCCGTCTTCGGGACGGTCCTGGCGACCGTCCTCGGTACGGTTGTCGCCGTCTCCGACGACGGGTGGAGCAAGTCGCTGTACGTCGCTTTCGGTCTGCTGGCGCTCGCGCTGCTGCCCCGCGTCTCCGCCGCCGCGCCTGCCGCT
>JABFYB010000468.1 GCA_013361475.1 Hamadaea sp. | reverse complement strand
GTCTACATCGTGAGTAGCACCTTCGGCGGCGCGTCCGGCCAGGGCGGCGTGTGCTCGAACGGTGGTGCCCTGAGCAGCATCGGCGTCTCCTGGGTGGTGCTCAACAGCGTGCTCACCCACAACCGCGCGATCGGCAAGGGCGCCAACCCCGCCCGCCCCGGTACGCCCGGCGGCGGCAGTGGCGGCGCGATCTACACCGACGGAGACCGGTTCACGGTGACCATCGCGGGCAGCATCGTGCAGGACAATCGGGCCGCCGAGGGCGGTGGAGCCGTCTTCTTCGTCAGCAACGACCGCACCGGGACGATGACGATCGAGAATTCGACGTTGCGCCGCAACTCCAGCGACGGTTTCGAGACCTACCCCGGGATCTTCTTCCTCGGCGCCCGGCCTCCGACGATCATCGGCCCGAAGCCCGCACGCTGACGTCGGTGAGCCCGCGGGCAGCCAGCCGGGCGTCGCGGTCGGCCTGCTGCAACCGCTTCCGGGCGGCCTGAACCGCTCGGTCGGCGTCGGCCCGTTCCTCGTACGCCGCGTCGAGCCGCTGTTTGAGATCGTCCACTGTGTCACGTGCCGAGCGGAGGGCGGATTCGGCGTCGGCGAGGTCGGCCTCGGCCTGCTTCCGGGCCGCCTCGGCCGCCTCCCGCAGCCGCTGCTCCGCCTTGCTCGCCTTCCGCTCCGCCGCAGCCGCCTCCCGATCGGCGGCCTCCCGCTGAGCCTCCGAGGCGGCGGACCCTCGCCTGCTTCGTGACGTGCCGTCGGCCGGTTCACCCTTCCCACTTCCGCGTTCACCCGTAGAGGTCGCGCGTTCGCCGGTGGCGGCTGTGCGTTCGCCGACTGGGGCAGTGCGTTCGCCGGTGGGGGCTGCGCCGAGCAGGCTCGTGAAGCCGATCCGGGACAGTCCTTCGGCGAGATGCCCAGCCAGCAGCTCCTCGGCGGCGGCCGGGTCGGCCAACGCCGACCGCAGGGTCTGCTCCAGTCCGCGTTCGGTCGCGTCGGTCACCGGACGGTCGGAGAGTTCGCGCGCTTGGCGTACGAGGGCGGCGACGACTTCGTGTTGACGCGTGGACAACCGGCGCAGTCGCTCGCCGTCGAGCTGAGCGGTGGCCGCCCGCAACTCGTCCCCGAGGTCGACGAGCTGCTCGACCGCCTCCCGGCGCTGCCGGACGAGCTGGTTGGCCAGCCAGGCGACCGCGTTCGGCTTGCGTAGCTTCGCTATCCGGGCGGCCAGCAATTTGTCGCCGGCCGCCTTCGCCTCGCGGGCCGCCGCGTCGCGGGCGGCGGTGAACTCGGCCTGCGGCAGGCCGTAGAGGTCGTCGGCCGGATCGGTCACGCCTGCGGACCGTCCCAGGACCAGCGCGGCATGGGCGAATCGGCGGGTGCCGTCGCCTCCCGGCTCATGTGGTTCATGACGTCGTCGACGGCCCATCGCATGTACGCCGCCAGCGCCCCCCGGAACTGGGGATCGTCCGGCAGTCCGGCGTCGTCCATCGCCTGGACGAAACACTCGTAGAAACGCTCCCCCATCTCGGTGGGAGCCTCGTTGCCGCAATGGATGCCGAGCATCTGGACGTGCCCGCCGAGCGGAGTGAACTCCGCCGGACCACCGAGGACCTCCGCCCAGTACGCCGCCAGCCGCTCGACGTGCTGCGGATGGCCGGGATGGGAGAAGGGGTGGTTGAGCAGGGGATCGTCCAGACACCGCTGATGGTGGGCGGCGGCCAGGGCCAGGAAGGCGGGGCCGCCGCCGGCGTACTCGAAGAGGGAGGGCCGGGCCATGCCTGCGACTATTCCACTCCGAAGGTGCCGTAGGTGGGATCTCCGGCAAGGTCAAATACCTGCAACGCCACCCCGCTCGGGGTCGCTCGCGATTCCCGCAGGTGGAACGCGGTCGGCGTACGCCCCTCGCCGAAAAGGCGCCGGCCTGAGCCGAGCACGACCGGGCAGACGACCAGCCGGAGGGTGTCCACCAGCCGCGCGTCGATCAACGAAGCCCCGAGTACGCCGCTGCCGTGAATCTGCAGCTCCTTGCCCGGCTGCTCCTTGAGCTTGGCGACTTCGGCGACCGGGTCGCCGCTCAGGATCCGGCTGTTGGTCCAGTCCACGCCGGTGAGCGTGTGGGACACGACGTACTTCGGCAGCTGGTTGAGCCCCTGCGAGATCGGGTCGGGTTGCTCGGCCATCTTCGGCCAGTACGCCGCGAAGATGTCGTAGGTCTTCCGGCCGAGCACGAAGCCCTCGGCGTCCTGGAACACCGCGTCCATGAAGGCGTCCACCTCTTCGTCGAAGTACGGCTGGAACCAGCCGCCCTGGGTGAACCCGCCGCCGGTGTCCTCCTCGGGACCGCCGGGCCCCTGGTAGACGCCGTCCAAGGTGATGAAGGTGGTCATCGTGAGTCTCATACTCGTCAGACTCGCACCGGCGGCCGAACTCATCGGCCGCTCGCGGAGAATTTCGCCCCGTCGCGACCGCTTCGCCCCGTACCGTCGATCTATGACGTTGACGCAGGTGGGCGGCTGGCGCAGCGCCACCCCGGCCGGCGCGATCACCTCGATCGTCCTCGGCCTGGTGCTGCTGGTGTGGCCCGGCCAGACGCTGGAGGTCTTCGGCTGGCTGCTGGCGATCGCGCTGTTCCTGATCGGGCTCGCCCGGATCCTCAGCGGGATCACCGGGCACCGCGCCGGGCAGGCCCGGGTGTGGCGGATCGTCACGGGGCTGATCTACCTCGTCGCCGGGGTGGTCGTCGCGGCCAACCTGCCGGGCTCGATCCGCACGATCGTGGTCCTCGTCGGCATCGGCTGGATCGTCGCCGGCGTCGTCGAGATCGTCGCGGCGTTCCAGAACCCGCCCGGCGAACGATCCGTCGCGGTCGTCATCGGCCTGATGAACGCGGTGTTCGGCCTGATCCTGCTCGTCTTCCCCGAACCCAGCCTCGTCTTCCTCGTCTGGATCGCGGCGATCTGGCTCATCCTCACCGGCGTCCTTCAGCTCGCCTTCGCGTGGTGGGTGGCCCGCTCGGCCTCGTGACGGCGAAGTCGATCAGGCCGCCACGGAATCGATCACGGACGCTGGGACACGACACGCCGGTCGATCATGGCCGAAAGTTCATGATCGACCGGCGAAAGCAGGGCGGCGGTTAGGGAGCGGTGCTTTCGGCGTACTCGATGGGCTGCGGGGTGGGCGCGGCCGGGCGGAGCTTGGGCAGCAGCACGGCCGCGAGCACCGCGGCGGCCAGCGAGAAGCCGACGGCCGCCCAGGAGCCGAGCGACATGGCCTTGATGAACGCGTCGCGGGCGAGGGTCGCGAGCCCGGCGTCGCCGAGCGAGAGCGCCCCGGCGAGTGACTCGCGTGCCACGGCCGGCGCCTCGTCGGGCATCTGCGAGGTGTAGACCCCGGCGAGGACGCTGCCGAGGACCGCGACCGACAGCGCCATGCCGACCTGCTGGACGGTGTCGTTGAGGGCGGAGCCGACTCCGGCGTGCTGTTGCGGGACGGCCCCGAGGAGCGTCGCGTACGCCGCCGGCCCGGCGAGACCGCCGCCGACGCCCATGATCATGAGACCGGTGATGAGCGCGCCGTAGCTGCTGGACGCGTCGAGGAAGGCGATGACCACGAAGCCGACGGAGATGACGACGAGCCCGACCATGATGAGCACCTTGTTGCTGACCTTCTGACCGAGGGCCGCCCCGACCGCGTTGAACAGCGCGGCGGCGACGGCATAGGGCAGCAGAGCCAGGCCGGCCTTGATCGGCGTGTAGTCGTGCACGAGCTGGAGGTACTGCGTGAGCATCAGCAGCAGCGCGCCGGTGCCGAAGGAGAGCAGCACGATCGAGAAGCTCGCGCCGCTGAACCGGCGGTCGCGGAACAGCTCGAGCGGCAGCATCGGCGCGGCGCTACGCGTCTCCCAGAGCACGAACGCAACGAGTCCCAGCACCGCGAGGGCGATCGCGATCAGCACGTTCCCGGCGGACCAGCCGTCGACCGGCCCGGCGATGATGGCGTACACGAGGGCGGACATGCCCACTGTGGACAGCACGACGCCGGCCGGGTCCAGTTTGCGGGCCGGGCCACGCGACTCCGGCATCAGCAGCACCGCGGCGAGGATCGCGACCGCGGCGACGGGCACGTTCAGCAGGAAGATCGAGCCCCACCAGTAGTGGTCGAGGAGGAAACCGCCGACGGTCGGGCCGGCGATGACGCCGAGCATCGCGACCGCGCTCCAGGCGGCGAAGGCTTTGCGGCGCTCCTGCTCGTCGAAGACCGTGATGAGAATCGAGAGGGTGCTCGGCATCAGCAGAGCCCCACCGACTCCCATCAGCGCGCGTACGCCGATGAGCTGCCACGGCTCGGCGACGATCACGGCCAGCGTCGACGCGCCGCCGAAGAGGGCCAGTCCGATGAGCAGCAGCCGCCGGCGGCCGAAGCGGTCGGACAACGAACCCGAGGTGAGCAGCAGCCCGGCGAAGACCAGGATGTACGCGTCCAGCACCCACTGGATGTCGGACGGAGTGGCCTTCAGATCGGTCATCAGCGCCGGGATGGCGAGGTTGAGCACGGTGTTGTCGACGACCAGGACCAGCAGGCTGAGGCACAGGACCGCCAGGATCCACCAGCGCCGCGGGTCTCGTTCCGTCGACGCCGCCGTCTCTCGTACAGTGTTCGAGTCCATTCGCACACTGTACGACAGACTCGCACAGCGTGCGAGACCACTTATGCTGGAGACCATGCAGACTCCGGTGACCTCGGTGTGGACGCGCGAGAAGCGGCCGGCCAAGTCCTCGAACCTCGACCGCGCGCAGATCGTCCGGGAGACCCTCGCCCTGCTGGACGAGGAGGGGCTCGACGCGTTGAGCATGCGGCGGCTGGCCGCCCGGCTCGGCTCCGGCGCGACCAGTCTCTACTGGCACGTGGCGAACAAGGACGAGCTGCTCGAACTCGTGCTCGACGAGGTCTACGGCGAATTCACCCTGCCGGTCGCCGACGGGGTGCGGTGGCGCGACGTCGTGCAGCGATACGCGTACTCGATGCGGGACACGCTCATCCGGCACCCGTGGGCGGTCCCCCTCATCGGGACCCGTCCCGCCATCGGGCCGAACGCGCTGCGCACGATGAGCCGAGTCACCAGCACCCTCACCGAGGCCGGGTTCGTCCGGATGAACATCGACTTCGCCTGGGCCGCGATCTTCTCCTACGTGCTCGGCACCGTCACCAGCGAGGTCGCGTACCGGGCGATGGTCGCGAAGTCCGGCGGGGACGCCCAGGCGCTGCAGCTCAAGATGCGGCCGCTGCTCGTCGAGGCCGCCACCGACCACCCCGAACTGATCGAGCGCTACGACTCCTACGAGGACGAGGACCCCGCCGTGGCGCGGGCGCTCAGCTTCGACTTCGGCCTGGCCAGCCTGCTCGACGGGCTGACGATCCGGCTGGAACGCCAGGAGCGTTGACACTCCGCCGCTTGGGGGTACAGTGGGGTTATAACCCCAATCTAACCCCAGAGGAGCGGTCGTGATGCCGAAGATCAACGTCTACCTCTCGGACGAGCTGGCCGACGCGGTGAAGCAGGCCAACCTGCCGATCTCCGCGATCTGCCAGCGTGCCCTGGAGCAGGCGGTCCGGCGGGTCACCGCCATGCACGAGTCGCTGCACGACGAGGTGAACCTGGAGGCCAACGTGCAGTTCAGCCGGTTCACCAAACGGGCACAGACGATCGTCTCGCTCGCCGTCGACGACGCCCGGGCCGACAACCGCCCGGCCACCACCGCCGACCTGCTCGCCGCCATGGTGGACGAGAACGAGAATCTCGCGCTGCGGGTCCTGCGGTCGATGGACATCGAGCCGGAGGAGCTGAAGGCGGCCCTCGCCGCCCGGCACGCGCGACCGGCCGAACCGTCCGACCAGCACTACGAGGAAGCCCTCAAGGAGGCGCTCCGGCTCGCGGTCACCGAGGCTATGTCCCTCGGGCACAACTACGTCGGCTCCGAACACCTGCTGCTCGGCCTGATCGCCGAGCCCGCCGGGTCCGCCGGGCACCAGCTGCGCAGCGCCGGGGCCGATCTGCGCCTGACCCGTCGCGCGGTCGCGGCCGTGCTGGCCGGCTGGGCCGCGCGCAACGAGACCGCGGCCACCCCCACGGCCGATGTGGTCACCGCGTTGACCTCGGCAGTACGCGAACAGCTGCAGCCGATCACCGAACGCCTCGACCGCCTCGAACAGCGCCTCGCCTAGTCCCCGATGTACCCCCGTTGATCATGGAGTTGACTGTGGTCTCGTCGGCGTGTCGAGACCGGAAAGCCCATGATCAACGGGACGGGGCGGCCGGGGGCATCAGCCGGGGCGGTAGGGTCGGCGGATGCCGCGTGACCTTTCCCGTCCGCCACTGCCGGATCTCCTGGCCGGCGGCCGAGGCGGCGCGCTGCTGTTCGGCATCACGCCGCCCCGGAGCAGCGCCACGCCCGACCAGATACGCGAAATCGCCGCCGTGACGACTGCCCGGCTGGCCGCGCTCGACGTCGACGGGCTGGTCCTCTACGACATCGACGACGAGAGCGACCGCAACCCGGCCGAGCGGCCGTTTCCGTACCTGCCGACGATGGATCCGGCCGCGTTCCACGCCGACCACCTGACGGGCTGGGACCGGCCGGTCGTCATCTACCGATGCGTCGGCAAGTACGCCGAGGACGAGTTGCGCGGCTGGCTGGCCCAGGCCGATCCGCGGCGCGTACTCGGAGTGTTCGTGGGCGCCTCCTCGAGCCGGAAGGCCGTCCGCACCGGACTGCCGCAGGCGCAGAAGCTCCGCCAGGAGGTCCGCCCCGATCTCCTGCTCGGCGGGGTCGCCATCACCGAGCGCTACGTCGGCGGCCGGGACGAGCACCGGCGCATGCTGACCAAGCAGGCCGACGGGTGCACGTTCTTCATCTCACAGGTCGTGTACGACGTGGACTCGACCAAGAGCATGGTCTCCGACTACTTCTACGCCTGCGCCGAGCAGGGCGTCGCACCCCGGCCGCTGCTGTTCACGCTGTCCGTCTGCGGTTCGCTGAAGACGCTTGCCTTCCTCAAATGGCTGGGCGTCGGCATCCCCCGCTGGCTGGAGAACTCGCTGCGGCATACGGCCGATCCGCTGGCCGAGTCCTACCGGCACTGCGTGGCCGCAGCGCGGGAGCTGAGCGAGTTCTGCCGGGGGCTCGGCATGCCGTACGGGTTCAATGTGGAGAGCGTGTCGATCCGCAAGGTGGAGATCGAGGCGTCCGTCGCCCTCGCCGCCGAGGTGCGTACCCTCCTGCCCTGAGCCGGCCGCCTCGACCGGCGCGCCCCCACCCGCCCGGCGGGCGGATACGCCATGATCACGGGGTGGTTCTGGCGGAAGACATCGACACCTCGATCCTCACCCCGCGGCAGCGCGGCATTCTCGGCGTGATCCGCGACTGGGTGGTCCGGCACGGCTACCCGCCGACCGCGCGGGAGATCGCCGACCGCGTCGGGCTCAGCTCGACGTCGTCGGTGGCCAAGCACCTGCGCGATCTGGAGGAGCGCGGTTTTCTGCGGCGGGGCCGGGCGGCCACCCGGCCGGTCGACGTCCGCATGTTCCTGCAGCCCACCGCCGGGGAAGCGCCTGACGCGTCGCCGCCCGCGATGGTGCCGCTCCTCGGCGCGATCGCGGCGGGCGGTCCGATCCTGGCCGAGGAACATCCCGAGGAGATCCTCGCGCTCCCGCGCGAGCTGGTGGGCCGGGGCACACTGTTCTGCCTCCGGGTCCGCGGCGAGTCCATGATCGACGCGGCGATCTGCGACGGGGACATCGTGGTGGTACGCCAGCAGCCGGACGCCTACAGCGGAGACATCGTCGCCGCGATGATCGATGGCGAGGCGACCGTGAAGGTCTATCGCAAACGGGGCGGCCACGTCCTGCTGGAGCCCCGGAATCCGGCGTACGACGTGATCGACGGCGACGAAGCGGTCATCCTCGGCAAGGTCGTCTCGGTCATGCGCCGGGTCTGATCCGTCACGATCATTGCGCCGGCCATGCGGTTTCGGCGGACGATTCGCCGTGCGAAGCAGCATGGCCGGCGCAATGATCACCTCACTCCGTACGCAGAGCAGTCGCCGTCCGGATCCGCGCGGCCCACCCGGCGGGCAGCAGCGCGCCGACGATCGCGATGACGAGGCCACCCAACGCCAGCAGCCCGATCAACCAGGGTTGATAGACGTCGACGAGCGCCGGAGGGAGGCGTACGCCCGCGCTGTCGCCCATCGCCGGAACCATCACGCCGTGCAACGCGATTCCGGCAGGCACTCCGGCGATACCGCCGACGACTCCGATCAGGACGACCGAGGCGAGCACCACCGTGACCGCCTGCTTCGGGGTCATCCCGATCGCCTTGTGCACCCCGAGTTCGCGTACGCGTTCCCGCGTCTGCAGGACGACCGCGTTGAGCACGCCGAGCGCCGCCACCGCGACGAGCATCACGGTCAGCAGCCCGGTCAGGGCGTTGAGGGCGGCGAGGGTGCTGCTGTTGCCGCCCGGGTTGACGTTGGCGTGCAGGCCGAACGAGGTCAGCGCCGTCTCCAGCCTGGTCGCGTACGCGGTCGTGTCGGTCCCGCCGGTCAGGCCGACGTAGTACTCCGTGGGCGTCACCTGCGGCATGACCGCCGTGAGGGTGGCGAAGTCGGTGAACACCTGCATCCCGTTGTTCTGCGTCGAGAAGACCTCGCCGACGACGCGTACGGGGATCTGGAAGGTGTTCACCGTCAACGTGATCGTGTCGCCGATCTTCGCCCCGGTCGCCGTCAGCATCGGCGTGGGCAGGATCGCCTCGCCCGCGCCCGCGTACCAGCGGCCTTCGGTCATCTCGAAGCCGGCCCAGCGCGGGTCGCCCCGGTACGCGAGCACGTCGACGTCGCCGGCGATGCCCGCGACGGTCGCCGGCGCGGTGAGGACTCCGTAGCTCGCCCTGGTCCCGGAGACTCCGTCGATCGCGGCGGTCACCGCGGCCGGATCGGGACCGCCCGCGTCGAACGGGCCGGGCGGCGGCCCCTGGTTGGTCGGCGGCGGACCGGACTGTTCTGCCCCGTCGGGCGGTCCCATCCGGAACGGCCCGACGAGGATCTGGGCCTTGTCGTGCGAGCGGGCGGTCTCGATCAGGGTGAGCGACGAGGTGAGGCCGATCGCGAGGGCGACCGACGCCGCTCCGAAGATCACCGTCGCGAGCATCGCCGTCATCCGGGCGGGCCGGGCGAACGGCTGGGCCAAGCCGAGGCTGACCGGGCGTGGCAGGGGCAGCCGGGCCGCGAGCGAGGCGGCGAACCGGCCCCGGCCGGCGGCCGGCGCCCGCCCGACGGCGAGCGCGTCCACGGTACGCAGCCGCCCGGCCTTGGCCGCCGCGACCAGCGCCGTCAGCGTCACGATGGCGAGTGCCGCCACCACGACCATGATGTCCACCCAGGGCTGCACCACGGACGGAGCCGTCTGGTAGACCTCGTCCGTCTCGGCGAGCACCGGGATGGCGAGCAGGTTGCCCGCGACGACGCCCAGGACGATGCCGATCGCGGCGGGGATGAACGCCTGCACCACGTACGCCCGCACGACCTGCGCCGGGGTGAAGCCGATCGCCTTCAGTACGCCGATCCGGAAGGTGGCCGCACTCACCGCCCCGGCGACCACGCCGCCGACGCTCAGCATCGCCATGACCAGTCCCAGCAGCCCGAAGGCGATCAGGAACGGCACGAACAGTGCGGCGGTGCGGTCGGAGGCCTCCTTGACGGTCAGCCAAGACTGGCTGCCCAGCATCGTGTCACTCGGTGCCGCCGCGACGATCGCCGCCTTGGCACTGTCCATGTCGGACTTTGTGGCCGCCGCCGCGAACCGGTAGAGCATCTGGTATCCGGGCTTGGCGTCGGCGGGGGTCAGCGAGGCGATCGCGGCTGGAAGCACCCACGCGTCGGCGGTCCGGCTGACCGAGCGGGCGTGCCCCACGACGGTGAAGGCCGGCTTGCCGGGCAGCGATTCGAAGGTCAGCTTGGAGTCGAGGGGAACTTGCTCGGTCAGCACGATCTCCGTGGCCGAGGTGGGCCAGTGACCGTCGCTGAGGGACACCTTGTCGACGCCCGAGGTCGGCTGGGACCGGCCGGCGATCGTCAGCGGTTGCAGCTCGAACCCGCCGCCACCACCGCCACCGTCCGGGTCGAGCGTCGGGGTCTGGGTGACGACCTCAAAGGGTCCCGAGGTCTCGGCGACCCCGCTCGCGCTCGCCGTCCCCGCCGCCTGGGCCTGCGTCACCTTCGCCCCGTCGAAGAGGGCGCTGAGATGGGCGCCGTGCTGGTCGGCGAAGCCCCGGTCGAACGGCGCGGTCGACGCCACCAGCAGGGACCCGCCCAGCACCGCCGCCGCGACCGCCATGAAGGTGGCCAGCCCGATGACGACCGTCTGCACCCGGCGGCGGCTGACACCGGATCGCACGACCTTGCTCAGTCCGCTCACCGCACGGCTCCCGCCCGTGCGTCACCGTCGAACCGGCCGGTCCGCGGCCGGACGCTCGTTCCGGTGTCGGCGTCGATTCGCCCGTCGACCAGGCGCACCGTACGCGTCGCGCACGCGGCGGCCAGCATCTCGTCGTGCGTGACGAGGATCAGCGTCTGGCCCTCCCCGTTCAGCTCGATGAGCAGTTTGCGGACGTCCTCGCCGGAGGCGCTGTCGAGGGCGCCGGTCGGTTCGTCGGCCAGCAGCAGGGTCGGCTTGTTCATCAGCGCTCGGGCGACCGCGACCCGCTGCCGCTGGCCGCCGGACAGCCGTCCCGGGTACGCCCCCGCGTGGCGGGCGATGCCGAGCGCGGTCAGCAGCGAGTCGGCCCGCTTGCGCGCCTCCGCCCGGCCCATCCCGGCCAGTTGGGCGGGCAGGACGACGTTGTCGGCGACGGTCAGGTCGTCGAGCAGGTTGAAGAACTGGAAGATCATGCCGACGTGCGCACGCCGATACCGAGCCGTGGCCGCTTCGCCCAATTTGTCCAGGCGGACGTCGGCGACGGACACGGTGCCCGCGTCCGGCCGGTCCAGCCCGGCGATCAGGTTGAGCATGGTCGACTTGCCGCTGCCGGACGGGCCGAGGATGGCGACCGCCTCCCCCGGTTCGACGGTGAGCGTCACATCGTCCAGCGCGGGCGGTCCCTGGTCGTACCGGCGGCTGACGCCGCGCAGTTCGATCACAGCCATGGGTGTGCTCCCTCTTATCGAGATCAAGTGACGTCACGGTAGGAACCGGACAGGCCGGGCCGCGTCAGCGCGCGGAGCGATATCGCGTACGCCGTTGGGCGGGGGTCATCCTCCCGGCGTAGTCCGCAGGCTGATGGCAGCGCCGCGACCAGCACGCATAATGGCCGCGTGGCGGAGACCGAGGACGAGCTGACGGAGCGGATCAAGTCCGCGCTGCGCCCGAGCGGGCCGGTATGGCGGATGACGCTGCGCAACCAGCTCTTCGACATCGCGCTCGCGCTGCTCTGCGCCTTCGGTGGGCTGGACTACGTCTTCGACAAGGCCGGCGACGAGACGATCATGCCGCCGCTGCCGGGCCCGGACGGCCCGGTGTTCGTGCCGCAGGACGGTCCCAATCTCGGTGGCCTGATCTTCGTGACCTTGCTGGCCTGCGTCTTGATCAGCCAGCGCCGCCGGTTTCCGCTCGCCGTCCTCTGGGCGGTCGGGGCGTTGACCGTCCCGGTCATCGACGACATCCCGCGCGTCTGCTACTACGGCTGTGTGATCGCGGCCTACGCCGCGGCGGCGTACAGCCGATATCGGCTGCCGACTCTGGTCAGCGTCGGCGTGCTCGCCTTGTTGACCTGGCGCTCGACCAGCAACGGCATGCCTTCCGTACCGGACCAGTACGTCGGGATCGTCGTGCTCGCGATGCTGGTGCTCGCCGGGCTCGCCCTGCGGTTGTGGCGGGCGCAGAACACGGAGAACGCGCGCAAGCTCGCCGCCGCCGACGAGGAACGGGCCACCGCGCTGCGCCGGGCGGTCGAGTCGGAGCGGTCCCGGATCGCCCGGGAGCTGCACGACGTCGTCACCCACAACGTGAGCGTCATGGTGATCCAGGCCGGGGCGGCGCGGCGTACTCTCGACATCTCGCCCGAGCAGTCGCGGCAGGCGCTGCTGGCGGTCGAGGGCGCAGGGCGTACTGCGATGGCGGAGTTACGGCACGTCATGGGGCTGCTCGCACCGGCCTCCGACGAGGCGCCCGACCTCGCCCCGCAACCCGGTCTCGACCAGCTGGAGACCTTGGTCGGCCGGGTCCGCGACACCGGGATGCCGGTCGCGCTCACCGTCACCGGCACGCCGCGCGCTGTCGCCAGCGGGGAGGCGCTCGCGGCGTACCGGGTGGTGCAGGAGGCGCTGACCAACGCCGTGAAACACGCCTCGGGCGGAGCCGCCACGGTCTCCGTCCACTATGGAGATGAGGAGCTCGGCATCGAGGTCACCGACACTGGCGGGCGCGCGACGGGCGACGGCGGCTCCGGCCGCGGGTTGCTCGGCCTCCGCGAACGTCTCGCGGTCTACGGCGGAACCCTGCGGACCGGTCCGCTGATCACCGGCGACGGGTGGCGGGTCACCGCCGTCATCCCCCTGGGTACGCCGTGAGCGCGCCCCGCGTCGTGATCGCCGACGATCAAGCCCTGGTACGCGCGGGGTTCCGGATGATCCTCGCCTCCGACGGCATCGAGGTCGTGGCCGAGGCGGTCAACGGCGTCGAGGCGGTCCAGGCCGTCCGGCGTACGCGCCCGGACGTGGTCCTGATGGACATCCGGATGCCGGAGATGGACGGCTTGGAGGCCACCCGCCGGATTCTGTCGGGCGACAGTCCGGAGCAGCCCCGGGTGGTGATCCTGACGACCTTCGACCTCGACCAGTACGTGTATGCCGCGCTGTCGGCCGGGGCCAGCGGCTTCCTCCTCAAGGACGTCACGCCGGAGCAATTGGTCGCCTCGGTACGCCTGGTCCGGGCGGGGGACGCGCTGCTCGCCCCGAGCATCACCCGCCGCCTCGTGGACCGGTTCGCCCGCCGCGATTCGCCGGCCGCCACGGCCCACCGGGATCTGGCCACGCTGACACCTCGGGAGCTGGAGGTGCTGACCCTGATCGCGCACGGCCACACGAACGCGGAGTTGGCCGCTCAGCTGCACCTGTCGGAGGCGACCGTGAAGACGCACGTCGCGCGCATTCTCGGCAAACTCGGTTTACGCGACCGCGTACAGGCCGTCATCCTCGCGTACGAGACGGGGATAGTCGGCCCCGGCCGGACCGAGAGCGAGTGACATGCCCGCACCGAGCGGATTCGATTACCTGGTACGCGCGGACGGGACCGTGGTGATCACCCACCGCGGCCGAGCCGCGACCACGTTGCGAGGCGGCCGGGCCGCCGAGTTCCTGGCCGAGGTGGACGACGATCCGCAGGAGGTCATGGCCCGCTGGACGGGCAACTATCGCCGGGGCAACGAGCGGACGGCGCGCAACCATCCACGGAACCGGGGTTAGCTCGCGCGATATCCCCATGGGCCGGGATTGAGCAGATCGGGCGGGATGGGGTCGGCCGGGCGGTAGACCGCCGGAGCCTCGCCGTCGGCCAGCGCGGCCGCCGCGTCGGCGAGCCCGAAACGGTCGCGTACGCGGCTGAGGAAGTCGAAGTCGCCGACCCGGGCCAGCCGGGCGGGCCGGGGCGCGGCGTAGACGGAGACCCAGTCGCCGGGTTCCAGGACACCGCGCAGCTGACCGTCCACGGTGACCGCGACCCGGCCGGACCGTTCGAGCACCAGGACGCCGACTCGCTCCCGCCGGGCGTCCAGCAGGATGCTGCGGTTGAACGCCATGTGCGGGGCGACCGGCGTGAAGACGAGGGCGTCGATGCCGGGCGACACCACCGGGCCGCCCGCCGCGAAGCTGTACGCCGTCGACCCGGTCGGCGAGGCGACCACCAGCGCGTCGGCCGAGTACGAGGCGAAGTGCCGGCCGCTGACGTAGACGGCGACGCTGGTCAGCCGGTCGCGGGCCAGCTTCTCGAAGACGACGTCGTTGAGGGCGGTGATGTCCAGCGCGACGCCCCAGCCGACCTCCTCCGGCGTACCGAGGCGGGGCTCGGGCGGGGGAAGCATGGGACCACGGCCGAACTTCAGGTAGGACTTGATGTCGGGCGGGATCGACAGCGGGCGCGAGGCCCGCATCGTCAACGTCAGCCGCTCCTCCACCTCGACGTTCCCGGCGTGCACCGTGTCCAGCGCCGCGACCAGATCCTGCGGGCGTACCTCGGTGAGGAAGCCGACCCGGCCCACGCTCACGCCGAGCACGAGAGCGTCGGCGTGCATCGCGACGCGTACGCCCCGGAGGAAGGTGCCGTCGCCGCCGATGGTGACGATGAGGTCGGGATGCCCCGCGCGGGCCGCCTCCTCGGCGCTGTGCAGCCGCCCGTCGCCCGGAGCCGCGTTCCACACGTCGACGTCGACGCAAGGTATGCCGTGGTCGCCGGCCCAGGTGCGGACCTGAGCGGCGGCGATCGCGGCCTGCTCCCGTCCACCGTGCACGACCAGCCCGATGCGGCGAATCATCGGCCACCCCCTCGGGTCGAGCCTAGGTGACTGGTGGCCGCCGACCCCGGGAACGACACCTATAGACACAGTAAGGAAAGTTTATTAATAATGCACGCATGAGAAAGCTTCGATTCATCGCGCTCGCCCTGGTGCTGGCCGGTTCCCTGTTCGTCGAAGCACAACCGGCGTACGCGGCCAACCTGCTCAGCAATCCCGGCTTCGAATCCGGCGCCCTGTCCCCGTGGTCGTGCACCGGCGGGCTCGGCTCGGTCGTCAGCACCCCCGTCCACAGTGGCAGCCGCGCCCTCGCCGGAGCCGCGTCGGCCGCCGACAACGCCCAGTGCACGCAGACCGTCACGGTCCAGCCCAACACCGCGTACGCGCTGTCCGGCTGGGTCCGGGGCAGCTACGTCTACCTCGGCGTCGTCGGCGGGGCGTCGACCTGGACGCCGTCGGCGACGGCGTACACCCAGCTCACCGTGACCTTCACGACCGGCGCGTCACAGACCAGCGTTCAGATCTTCCTGCACGGCTGGTACGGCACCGGCACCTACTACGCCGACGACCTCTCGCTGGACGGCCCCGGCGGCGGAGGCGGCACCCCGACCGGCCCGGCGACGCCGACCGGGCTGGCCGTCACCGGCACCACGAGCAGCTCGATCTCGCTCGGCTGGGCCGCGTCGACCGGCGCGACCGGCTATCGCGTCTACGAGGGCACCACCCTGCGCAGCACGGTCACCGGCACGACCGCCACCATCAGCGGGCTGGCCACCTGTTCCAGCCACAGCTACAGCGTCGCGGCGTACAACGCGGACGGCGAATCGGCCGCCTCGGCCCCGGTGAGCGCCAGCACCTCCGGCTGCCCGACCGCGCCCGGGCTGCCGCTGGCACCCTATGTGGACCTCGGCGCCTGGCCCACTCCCCTGCTCACCGACCTGTCCAGCGGCAGCACAGTGAAGAGCTTCACGCTCGCCTTCATCACGGCCTCGGCATGCAAGGCGATGTGGTTCAACGCGTACGACCCCCGGCAGGCCTGGAACCTCGACCAGATCCAGGCGATCCGGGCGGCCGGCGGCGACGTCAAGGTCTCCTTCGGCGGCGCGACCGGCATCGAACTGGCCCAGGCCTGCTCGACCGTGGCCGCGACGCAAGCCGAGTACCAAGCCGTCGTGTCGGCGTACAACCTGAAGTACATCGACCTCGACATCGAAGGCTCGGCCACCGCCGACCCGACCTCGGTCGCCCGGCGCTCGCAGGCGCTGGCGGCGTTGCAGCAGGCCAATCCCGGCCTCAAGATCTCGCTGACGCTGCCGGTCCTGCCCGAGGGCCTGACCGCCGACGGGCTCAACGTCGTACGCTCGGCCCGCGACGCCGGAGTCGACCTCGACCTGGTCAACGTGATGGCGATGGACTACTACCGCAGCGGTGACTACGGCGACCTCGCGGTCCAGGCGGCGAACTCGACCTTCGCCCAGCTGAAGACGCTCTACCCGGCCAAGACCGACGCTCAGGTCTGGAAGATGGTCGGCGTGACGCCGATGCTCGGCCAGAACGACGACGGGCACGTCTACGACCAGGCCGACTCGCGGCAGATGGTGACCTTCGCCCAGTCGAAGCACCTCGGGATGCTCTCCTTCTGGGAGACCACCCGCGACCGCAACGCCTGCACCGGTGCGCTCTACCGCTGCACGAACGTCGCTCAGGCGCCCTACGAGTTCAGCAAGATCTTCGCCGGCTACACCGGCTGATCAGGCGCGATGGCGGGCCCGGTCACCGGATGACCGGGCCCGCTTCCGCGTTGCGTCACGACAACAGTGCACGATTAGCGTAGGTTCAGCCGTTGTGTTGAGAATTAGCGGTATTCGCGGCATCGCCGGCGGCCTCGCCGGACTGGCGGCGATCCTCACGCTCGCGACCGCGGCCGCCGCCGACACCGTCCATCGTCTCCCCGGCGGCAACTGGAGCGTCCTACCCGACACGACCGCAGGTGGATCGGTCACGATCGGCCACGGCCCCGGCACGCCGCCCGCCGGAACGGGCAGTCTCAGGCTGCACGTCGACGGGACCTCGGACCGGGCGCTCGTGGGGACCGACCTGGGCGAGCTGACCACCCGGCCCTGGTCGGCGCTCTCGGCGTCCTATTCGACCTATGTCGCCGCCGGTGATCCGGAGTCGTTCACGCCGACGCTGCGCTTCGCCGGATTCCAGGTCGTGACGCCCGTGCCGCAGAACTTCACCACGCTCAGCTTCGAGCCACGGCACAACGGGACCGTCACGCCCGGCCAGTGGCAACAGTGGACCCTAGGACCCGACTCGATCGTCTGGCAGTCCACCACCACCGATGGATTCTGCGTCCAGGCCACCCGATGCACGCTGGCCGAGTTCGTCGCGCACTATCCGGCGGGCGCATGGGGTGTGGCGCAGCTGGGCCTAGGCTCGGGCGTCGCCGGACCGGCCGACGGGTACGCCGACGCGGTGACCGTCACCGACGGGGCGACCAGCCGGTTCACCGACTTCGACCCGACCCCGATCGGGTCGCCCACTCCGTCCGCCAAGCCGTCGCCGACCGCACCGAGCCTGCCCGACACCGGAACCCAGGTCGGTACGCCGGTGCTGATCGGCGTCGGCCTCCTCGTGATGGGAGCCGCGCTCACCTTCGGGCTACGACGCCGCCGCCTGACGTGACCGGGTGACGCCCGCCGTCCTGACGGGCGTCCTTCCCGGCCACTCAGCGGAAAACTCCGACGCTCAGCGAACGACGGTCGCCGAACTCTCGATCACCGAGGCCGGAATCTCCGGCGCAGCGGGCAGCTCCAACGGCTTGCGGGCCTTCGTGACCAGCTCGACGACGCTGCGGGACAGCTGCTGCGAACTGGCCGACATGGACTCCTGCGCGGTGACGATCGCGGTCACCACTTCGGCTCGGGCCTGCTGGCCGAAGCGTACGGCCTCTTCGATGCCCTTGGCCTGGGCGTCGATGGAGGCGGCCACCTCCAGGATCGTCTCCGGGCGTACGGTCGGGGTCTGGATGATGCGGGCGATCTCGGGGACGGCCTCGCCCGACGCCGACGCGTACGCCGAAAGCACCTCGTTGGCGCCGTCGGCGACCGCCTGCTGCATCTGCGCCGCCTGGTTCGCCTGCAGGAGCAGCCCCCACTGGGCGATCGTCAGCTTCATCGTCGGGATGGTCAGGTTCACCAGCAGGGCGAGCCGCTGGCCGAGCCCGTAGTTGAGCAGCCGGATGTTGCGGACCTGCGGCGAGGTCGACCACGCGACGAACAGGCGTTGCTGGTACTCGTTGATCCGCACCTCGATCGCCTGGACGAACTCGGTGACCCGCGACAGTCGCTCCTCCTTGTCGCGCTTGTCGACGTCGTTCGGATCGATCACGATCGAACGAGCCTCGGCCACGGCGAGATCGCGTACCAGCTCCATGACGGCGATGGCCCCCACGAGCTGGCCGATCGCGGCCTCGTTGGCCCGGTAGAGCTCGTCGCAGAGCACGACGTTGCGCTTGAGCTGGTGCTGCTTCTCGACCAGCGTGCCGGCGATCCGGTCGAGCTGCTGCTCGACCGAGCGGGCCTCCTCGAAGAGCATCTCGACGAGGTCGCGGCCCTTGCGGAAGATGCCCTTGACCGCGTCCATGAACTTGTCGAAGGTCTCGCGGAGCTTGGGGTCGGTGGGGTCGTACTTGTGGCGGAACTCGCGCATCCGGTCGTTGATCTCGTGCATGATCGCGGTCAGCTCCGGGATCTTGACCGGACCGACCTCGCGGAAGATTCGCGAGACCTGCGCGTTGACCCCGTCGATCGCGCCGGAGCCGAAGGTCGCGAGCTTGTCGGTGTCGGCGAGCATCTGCGGGTAGAGCTGCTGGGCCAGCGCCGCCGCCTGCTCCCGCTGAGCCGGGGTGAGCAGCTCGGCGCAGACGAGCTGCTTCGGCTCGCCCGACGCGACCAGCGTGGTGATGGCCTGGTCGGCCGGGCCGACGGCGGGCTCGGCCGGACCGCCGGTGATGCTGCCGAAGTCGATCGCGAGCTCGGTGGGCTGAGACATCAGGAGCACTCCTTCGCGTCCTTGACGCAGGCGAGCAACGCCAGGGTGACCTCGGCGTTGGGCGGGGTGGTGGTGCGGACCTGTTCGGCCAGCGGCAGATCCTTGAAGACGGACGTGTCGTTGATGCCCACCTGGACGCTGGACCGGAAGCCGTACTTCTGCCAGGCGATCTCCTGGATCTGCCGGTCCTTCATGGCCTCGATGAACCGGCCGGCCGCGCCGTCCAGCGCGAGGATCGGGTGATCGCTGTAGATGGTGGGATCGGGGTAGAGGATGCGCACGTTCTTCAGCACGGCGGCGCTCGACGTGCCCATCTGCGCCACCTGCTGGATGAGCTGGTTCTCGTACCCGGCGTAGAGCGGGGCGTGGAATTCCGCGCCCTGGGTCAGCCACTGCCGGAAACCGGCGTCGGAGCTGGCCGCCTGCAGGCCCTGCGCGTCGTACAACGCGCGAATGGTCGGCAGCGCGCTCTTGGCCTGCGCCAGGCTCGGCGCCTGGAAGACGTCGGCCGTCGCGATGATGTTCAGCTCCAGCTGGGTCAGGGTGAAGCCGCTGTTGGATCGGGCCGGGTCGGTGCTGGACACGGTGATCGGCCCGTGCAGATCGGCAGCGCCCAGCGAGTCCCAGGTCTTGCGCTTCAGCACGTACTCCAGGAGCAGCTTCTTCAGGTCGACGATGTAGTACCGCTCGGACCGCTTCACCACGAGCCCGGCTTTGACCAGCGCTTCGGTCCCTTGCGGACCGGCGTAGACCACCTCCGGGGACTGGAGCACGGTCTCGGCGCGGTATTCCCCGAAAGCGCCCTTGTGCTGGGTCTCGAAGACGTTCTGCGCGCTGGCGCTCGACGGCCACAGGCAGTCGATCTTGCGGCTCTTCAGATCCTCGGTGCTCAGCTGCACCTGGTCGTAGGAGCCCTGCGGGTTGAAGGCGACGGTGACGCCGTAGGTGTCTTGCAGGATGCGCTTGACGTCCGGGTCGGCCATCAGCTCGGTCTTCTCCGAGCCGCCGACACAGTTGACGGTGACCGCCTCCGGCTTGCCGCCCTGCGGGCTACCGCCGCCGCCCCGGGTCAGCACCCAGGCGGCCGCGACGCAGACGACCAGGACGAGCACGAGCCCGATCAGGAAGCGGGGACTCGGCATTCTCACTTTCGAGCGCTCCTTCGCTAAAGGGTGGGGCAGCTCAGCCCTGGGCTAGCGGGCCGGCTGCTGGGGCTCCGGCTAGAGGGTGGGCAGCTTCGGCGGGGCCACGGTCTCCAGGTTCGCCTGGTACTGGGCAATGTCACCGGAGTTGACCAGGCGCAGACTGTCCAGAGTGAACTGCGCGAACCGGTCGAACGCCGCCTCGCCCCCGGACATCAGCGCCGCCGGGTTGGTGTAGAACGACGGGTTCCGCTGGATGTCGAGGTACTGGGTGAGCACGCCCGACAGGCTGGTCAGGTGGGCGCCCAGTTGGCTGGCGCTGGAGTAGAGGCTGTTCGGCGAGCGCGTCTTCACTCGCGACAGCAGCTCGGGCGCCTGGTCACAGGCCTGCTGCAGCAGGTGCTTCGCCGTCGGGGAAGCCACGTCCTTCAGGCCCCGCCGAATCTCCCGGATCGTCCGCAGCGCCTCTTCCATCTTCTTCTCGGCGTCGGCGGCGTACTCGTCGTCGGAGACCTCGCTGGGCCGCCGCGAGTCGATCATCAGGTAGAGGCCGACCGCCCCGGCCGCCGCCAGCAGCGGCGACCAGAGCAGACTCCGCGTCGCGGCGAACACCCCGACGAAGATCCCGACCGCGGCGACGAGCGCGGCCCCGGCCGCCAGCTTGCCCCTCACTTGTAGCCAGCCGCCTGCCGCAGCGCGGCCACCAGGTCGTTCTGCTGGACGAACGTCCCGCCGGTCGCGGCGGCGACCTCCTTCAGCTGGTCCGGGTCCGCGTCACTGCCGAACGCGATGGAGATCACGGGTACGCCCAGCGTCTTGATCGCGTCCAACGCGGGTCGCCGGTCGCCACCGGTGTCGGACTTCCCGTCGGACATCACGATGATCAGGCGTTTGCGGCCCGTGTCGGTGACCTTCCCCAGTTCCTCGGCGGCCCGGCGCAGGCAGGCGTACACGTTGGTGCCGCCGCCGGGCGAGTAGTCGGTGATGTGCGTGGTCAGTTCGTGCAGCTTGGCCGCGTCGTTGCCGTCCACACTCCACGGACCCTCGGTGACCTTGCTGTTGAAGATCGCCACGGTGGTGCGGTCGAGCGGCCCGGTCTGCAGGAAGTTCAGCGCGGCCTGGTCGGCGTCGAACACTTGGTGCGCGGCGTCCTCGACGCCCGTCCAGCCGTTGTTGTCCGCCATGGACCCACTGCCGTCGAGGCAGTAGTACGCGTCCACCGGCTTGCGGTAGTGCGTCTGATACCGCTCCAGCGCCGCCACGATGACCGCTGCCGACGGGTACTGGATTCCCTGTTCCTTCAGGTTCGCCTGGATGCCCCAGTCCGGGTTGAACACCGTCAGGTCGGGGTTGTCCAGGGTCAGCCCGATGCTGCTCGCCGGGCGTCGGCCGAGCTGGAGCAGCTGCTTCTTGGCCTGCTCGTCGGACAGAAGGTACGCCTGCAGCTCGGTTAGGATCCGCCGCTTGCCCGAGTCAGCGTCAGTGCCGTGCGGCAGGAAGCCGAGCGGCGCGTCGCTGATCGCCAGCGCGCCTCGGGGGTAGACCGCGTACAGGGGTTCCTTGTTGGCCTTCACCAGTTCCTGGTTCTTCTCGATGACCAGGTCCTCGTAGGTGAACAGGGTCCGGCAGGCGTCCGGGTGCGCGAGGCACTCGTTCATCATCGTGCCGGTCGACGGGGGCGTGGCGTCCATGGCTCGGATGAACCGCGTGATGCCCTGCTCGACCGCCGGCGAGTCGAGCTGTGCCTGCGTGAGCGCCTGACCGGTGCCGTTGCCGGCGAAGTGGTTCATGAAGGCGAACAACGCGGTCGCGCCCGAGTTGGACTGCGTCGGGTTGGTCGCCCACACTTTCGTCTGTCCGGACTCGACCGCGCTCAGGATGTCGCCGATCTTCACGTCCGGCTTGCCGACGAAGCCGAGCTTCTGCATCTCGCCGCGCCAGCCCGCGTACACGATCGGGGTCAGGAACATCGGCTTGACATCCTGCAGCGTGCTGGCCGCGTCGCCGATCTGCGAGAACACCGAACTGGCGAACCAGTACGCGTCGTAGTCCTTGTCGCCCGCCTTGAGCAGCCGGGCCTGGTCCACCGAACCCTTCAAAGTGAACCGGCAGTCGTAACCCTTGCCCTTGCACCACGGCACGACCACGGTGTCGAGCACCTTCTGCTGCTCGGATCCCGCGACGATGCTCAGCACCTTCGGGTCGGCCGAATAGCCCGTGCCGCCGTTGCCTTGCTTGTCCTCGTCGTCGCCGGTGCACCCGGTCAGCGTCAACGCGGCCACGACCGCTGTGATCAGCAGTGCCCTGAGTCGCACCTGCCACCCCTCCCCTGTCTGCTGGAACGATTCCCTTGGTAGCAGCCTCTGACAAGGGCAAACATGGTGAACGCATAGTGAACGGCAGATGAATCGACACAGGTCGCGACTCAGCGGGCGGGGGTGATGTCGAAGCCCTCCTTGAGCGCCAGGATCGTCCGGCGGGCGCCTTCGACGAGCGAGCGACCGTCCGATGTGGTCAGCGGCTCGCCGGCTTCGAATCGGGCCATGATGGCACCGGGCAGCATCGTCACGCCGCGCTCCGGCAGACCGGTCACCCCGGGCGGACAGGCCGGCAGCTCGTGCACGACCCCGGCGGGGCCGTCCCAGCGCAGCAGCAGGTGACTTCCGGGCCGCACTGCATCCGGCGCGCGGGACGGCACGCCCAGCGGTACGCCGACTAGGGCCTCCACATGCGACACGAGACAGGGATCGTCCTGGAGTTCGCTCAACAGCCAGGAGGATCCCTGCACCCGGGGATTGACCTCCAGCAGGGCGATCTCCGATCCGCAGACCGCGATGTCGATCCCGAACATCCCCCGATGGCCCAGAGTACGCAGCCACTCCCCCACGATTGCGGCGGCTTCGATCGCGGCGGCCTCCACCACCCGGGCGAGCGGACCGCCGAACGTGCTCCCGCAGTACGCCCCGAAGCCGAATCCCAGTTCGCGGATCCCGCTGGACTGAGTGGACACCGGGAGGAGGCGTACGCCGTCGTCGTAGACGACACCGGCCGAGTTGATCGTGACGTCTCCGGCGTACCGGGAGAACAGCCAGTGCGGGACGTGCGGCTGGCCGGTCAACGCCCGTGCCACGTCCGCCTCGGCGGCGACGAGATAGGTGCCCTGACCGCCCGCCCCACTCGGCGCCTGCATGACGAACGGCGTACCGAGCTTGCGCGCCACCGCCGCGAAATCCACATCGGACGTGTCGAGGATCAGCTCCTCCGGCACGGGCAGGCCGAGATCTCGCAGCTTCCCGCGTACCATGATCTTGTCCTCGGCGATGGGCTCGGCGACGCGCAGCGGGCTGGCCGCCAGGCGTACGCGACCGGGCCAGGCGGCCGCCGCCGACTCCCACGCCAGGCTGGCCCGGGGTGGGATGAGCAGCACCGGGCGGTCGTCGTCCTCGGCGCTCTCGGCGAGCACCTTCGGGACGAAGTCGGCGAGCCGGGCCACATCCCCGAACCGCCACCGGCGGCGTACGCCTTCCAGCCGTTCCAGCGACAGACCCGTCGTTCCCGGAGTGGCTCCGGCGTCGCCGGACAGGACGCAGATGCACGAGGGATGCCGGGTCAACGGCGCCATCATGCCCGGATACGCACTGGCGGTGACCAGCCGATACCCGGTCAGGCCAGCGCCGGGACCGCTCGATCCGGGGCCGGGACCGCTCGATCCGGGGCCGGGACCGCGAAGATCCGATGTCATGCGCGAACTGTGACGCGACGTGCCCCCGATCGTCATCGCAGGTGGGTGGACGGCAGGTGAACATTCGCCGACCGGAGGCGGACATTTCGCCCCAGCGGCGGCGTGCGGCGGAACGGTAGGGTGGATCTTCATGGAGCACCGTCACCTGGGCCGAAGCGGCCTGCAGATCAGCGCGATCACCTTCGGCAGCTGGCTCACCCACGACTCGTCGGCCGCCGACTCGGCCAAGGCGACCTTGCGTACGGCGCTCGACGCGGGGATCACCACATTCGACACCGCCGACGTCTACGGCCGCCCGGAGTTCGGGGCCGCCGAGGAGTTGCTCGGCGACACCCTGCACGGCGTACGCCGAGAGTCCCTGGAGATCCTCACGAAGGTCTGCCTGCGTACCGGGCCGGGGGCCAACGACGAGGGCCTGTCGCGCAAGCACATCCTCGAGAGCTGCCACGCCTCGCTGCGCCGGTTGCGCACCGACTACGTCGACCTCTATCAGGCGCACCGGTTCGACCCGAACACTCCGCTCGAGGAGACGATGACCGCCTTCGCCGACCTGGTACGCCAAGGCAAGGCGCTCTACATCGGAGTGTCGGAGTGGACGGCCGCGCAGATCGAGGCGGGCGCGGCGCTGGCCCGGGAGTTGCGCGTACCGCTGATCTCCAACCAGCCGCAGTACTCCATGCTCTGGCGGGTGATCGAGGCCGAGGTCGTCCCGGCCGGTCAGGCGGCCGGGCTCGGCCAGATCGTCTTCTCGCCGGTCGCTCAGGGCGCGCTGACCGGCAAATATCTGCCCGGCACGCAGCCGCCCGCCGATTCCCGGGCCGCCTCCGAGAAGGGATCGGCTTTCGTCGGCCGGTACCTGGCCGACCCGGTCCTCACCGCGGTGCAGCGGCTCAAGCCGATCGCCGACGACTACGGCGTCTCCCTCGCCCAGCTCGCCGTGGCTTGGGTACTGAGCCGGCCCGGGGTCAGCGCGGCGATCATCGGCGCGTCCCGGCCGGAACAGGTGGCCGAGAACGTGGCCGCGGTCGACGTCAAGCTCGACGAGGCGGCGCTGGCCCGCATCGACGCCGCGCTGGTCGACCCGGTGCACGGCGACCTCGTCGAACGCGATCCGGCCAAGACCGCCCGGCCGTTCGACGTCATGCCCGCCTGGCGCCGCTGATCTCGCCCGCTTCCCCACCTGACGGACGCCGGCAGATCACGGTTACGCATGCTTCAACCGGCGCCGGAAGCATGCGTAATCGTGATCTGCGCCTAAAGGCGCGGCTACAGGAAGGTGCGGGCGGCGGCCTCGACGCGATCCCGGTAGACGGCCCAGTAGCCGGCGTCCGTCGACGGCAGGTTCGACCCGCCGGCGCGCAATCCGATCGCGCCGTCGATCAGCTCGCGGACGAGGTCGGCGTGGCCCGCGTGCCGCTGCGCTTCGGCGGTCATGTGGCAGAGGATCTTGTGCAGGGTGACCTCGTTCGTCTTCGGGTTCCACCACGGCACGTGCCCGACCGCGTCCAGCGGCAGCGCGGTGATGGTTTCGTCGGCGTGGGCCCAGGCCCGCTCCCACAGGCCGAGGATGTCGGCCCGGCTCTCCTCCGGCGTGGCCCACATGTCGGCGTTGTCCTCCGCCTCATCGCTCAGCCACGGCGCGACCTCGGGGAACGGCCGGTCGAAGGTGTCGCCGAAGTACCCCGCGGTCACGATCGCCACGTGCTTCACGAGGCCCAGCAGGTTCGTGCCGGTGGGCACCAGCGGCCGCCGAAGGTCGTACTCGCCGAGCCCGTCGAGCTTCCAGATCATCGCGTCGCGGGCGGCGTACAGGTAGTGGACCAGGTCATCCTTGGGGTCGCTCATCCCGACAGCATAGGTTGCAACCGTTCGGGGGCCGGTCTCGTGTCCATCGGCGGAAGATCCCTACGAACAGGCGGTACACGTGGATTTCGTCGAGTTCTATCGGGCGACCTCCCCCCGGACCCTGCGCTACGCGTACGGTCTGACGGGAGACCTCCCCCAGGCCCAGGACGTGGTCCAGGAGGCCTATGCCCGCGCCTGGCAGCGCTGGCGCAAGGTGAGCGGGTATGACGACGCCGAGGCGTGGTTGCGCTTGGTGGTCACGCGCCTGGTCTTCGACTGGTGGCGGCACTTGGCGGTACGCCGAAAGGCGTCGGCTGCTCGCGTAGGCGTCGTCCCACCGCCCTCCGAGGACACGGTGCTCCTGACGACCGCGCTGCGGCAGTTGCCGGAGCCGCAACGGCGCGCCCTCGCCCTGCACTACCTGCTCGACCTGCCGGTGGGGCAGATCGCCGCCGAGACCGGGGTGCCCGAGGGCACGGTGAAGTCGTGGCTGTCCCGGGGGCGGGCCGGGCTGGCCGAGGCGCTCCGGGAGGAGTCTGACGCGGCGAAGATCCCGCCCGTCGAGGAGGTGACGGCCCGCGCCCGCCGCCGGACGCGTACGCAGGTGGCCGCCGCCGCGGGCCTGGCCGTGCTCGCGATCCTGGTGCTGGCGACCGTGATCCTGCGGGACAGCACGCCCGATCCCACGCCGCCGCAACCCGTCGCGCCGACCACGAGCCCGGTGGCCTTCCGCAAGCTGGAGCAGGTGGGCGACGTCGCGGTGGCGATGCCGAGTGGCGTCGAGTTCGGGATGGCCGACGTCGTCGGCGACCGTGGTTTCGTCGCCTGGCGGGGTCCGACCGGGCAGCTCGGCCTGGGCGCGGTCGATGTGCGGACCGGCAAGGCGCTGTGGCCGGTGCGGACGCTGCCGGGCACGTTCGGCGATTGGAACGGCATGATCGCGTTGCCGAACGCCATCGTCAGCATCGGCGAGCACGACGACGGCACGAGCCCGGACAAGGAGATGTTCGTCGTCGACCCGGCGACCGGCAAACTGCGCTGGCATCGTGGCATGGACGTCAACGGGTTCGACATCCTGGCGTACCCGGACGTGCTCGTGCTCGCCGATCACGACGGGAAGAAGACCACCGCCTTCGACTGGGTGACCGGGCGTCCGGTGTGGAGCATCGAGGGCGCGATCACCGCCACCTTCGGGATGCACACCGCGCACGATCTCACTTCGCCGGCCGGATATCGAGCCGGCCCGTTCGCCACGCTCGAAAGCGGCAGCACGCTGCTCCAGGTCGACGGCGCTGGAACGCTCACCGAGTACGCCGTCGCCACCGGCAAGCCCACCGGGCGCTCCTGGCCCGGTGCCGCGCCCGGCAGCGAGCGCGGCGCTTTCGTGGCGTACGAGGGCAGGGTCTACACCGTTGCCGACTCCGCACTGCGAGTGTTGCGGCTGGAGGCGGGCCAGCAGTGGCAAGCCGTCTACTCCGCCGAGGTGCCGGTGGCGTCGCCCGACAACGGCAATCGGTTGAACAACCTGACCCCGTGCGGGCGGGGATTGATCTGCGTGGTGGACGGTGACCTGTTCCAGGCCGATGTCGTCGCCCTCGACGGGATCAAGGTCGTCTGGCGTACGCGGGTCGCGGGTGTCGAGACGATGCTGCCCGCCGGTGAGTACGTCTACGTCTCGGGGAGCAGCGAAAAGGGCCCGCACAGCGTGCTCCTGGACGGCCATGGCAAGGACGTGCTGACCGAGGCCGAACGGGCCGGGACGTTGACACGCGTGGACGGGAACGCGATGTTCCTCTACCACGACGGGCACCTGTTCGGGCTGGACCTCGGCACCCGCCGCCGGACCGATCTCGGCGCGTTCGAGCAGACCGGGCTCGGTCCCGGCGTCGGCTCGAAGGTCCTGATCACCCAGTCCAGCGGTGGCTTCGTGCTCTACCGGTACGCCGCCTGAGCGCGGTCAGACGGTGCGGGATCCGGCCGCCGAGCGCCGGATCAGCGCGCTGAGCCCGGCCCGGGTGCCGACCACGGTCAGCCGATCGTTGGTCCGCATCCGGCGGGCCGGCGCGGGCCGCCACAGCGGCCGGGGCTCACCGAACTCGTTGAGCGCGATCACCCGCAGATCGCCCGGATCGTCGGCGTCGGCGATCCGGGCGCCGTCCAGCTCGGAGCCGGCCGCCACGACCACCTCGGCCAGCAGCAGCACCCGGCGTTCGACCGGAATCGTGCCGATGACCTCGCGGTCCATCAGCGCCTCCGCGAACGCCGGGGCGGCCAGGTAGGAGACGCTGTGCGAGTAGGGCAGATTGAACGTCCGGCGTACGCGCCGCGCCAGGTCGCCGTCGAACAGCCGGAGAACGACGTGGAGGCTGGATCGCAGATTCCGCGCCCGCAACGCGGTCTCGAGGTTCGAGGCGTCGGAGTTCGTGATGGCGAGCAACGCCCGAGCCTGGTCGACTCCGGCCGCCCGGAGCGTCGACTCCCGGCCGGGGTCGCCGATGACCAACGGGATGCCGAGTTCGCGGGCCAGCGGCACACCCCGCGACTGCTCGTCGGCGGCGATGGCGACCGTGCGTACGCCCCGGTCGTGGAGCAGCCGCAGGACTCGGGTGCCGACGCCGCCGAGCCCGGCGACGACGAGGTGGTCGGCGTGCGGCTGACGGAGGCGTACCTCGGCGACGGCCAGCCGGGCGCGCACCATGCCCTCGACGACCAGCGCCGTGATCAGCGGCACGAGAGCGAGCCCGGCCACGCCCAGCACCATCTGCAGGGTCTTCTGCCACGGCGAGTACCCGTCGGTCGCCTGCGGTCCACCTAGGACGGTGGCGAGCGCCTGATAGGTCGCCTCACCGGGACTCACCTTCAGGCTGACCGCGAGGGCCGCCGTCGCCACGACGATGAGACCGAGCACGAGGCTGATGGCGATGCGGGACTTACGCGACACCAGCGCGCCGAGGAAGGTCTTGGCGACCCCGATCCGGCGGCCGCGCGCGGGTGCGGGACGCGTACCCAAGGTGGACTCCAGATCGGGGATGCCCCGCACGTCCGCCAGGACCAGATCGGCCGCCTGCTCGTCCCGGGGCAGCACCCGTGGCCCACCCTCGGCGGCGGTGTCGGCCAGACCGCAGATCACATACCGGTCGCCGACGTCGGCCCGCCGGACCACGACGAGCGTACGCTGAGCGACCCGGACCGGATTGGCGGCGACCTCCCGCAACGCCGACGCGACCAGGGCCGGTGCGGCGATCTCGGAGTCGGAGAGCACCTTGCAGTCACCGAGCAGCGGCTCGATGCTGTGCGCGAGGCTGCTGTTGTACATCCGGATCACGATGCGCATCCGGTCGGACTGCTCCCGCGCCTGCAACGCCAGGTGGATGTTGCCGACGTCGTCCTGGGCGGTCAGCGCCAGCCCGTCCGCTTGGGTCAGCCGCGCCGACTCCAGCGCCTTCTCGCTGATCCGTTCCACCACGAGGACGCGTACGCGGTCCAGCTCGGTGAAGTCCCGGGCGCCCGGCTGACGTTGCTGGTCCGCCGTCATCACGACCACGACGTCGGTGTCGTACCGGGTGGTGAGCTGCTCGGCCAGCCGGTACGCCAGACCGTCGAAACCGCAGATCACGAAGTGCGCCGAGACCGGCGTGCGTTGCGCCGGGACGGGAGAGGTCACGGGTGGATCGTATAGAGCCCGATCCCCTCCCGTCCGGCCACACTGGACGGGCTCAGGCGGTCGGCGGGGCTCCGCTGGGCGGCGTACCGCCACCGCCGGGAGCGCCGCTGGGCGGGGTGCCGCCCGGCCCGCCGGGTCCGCCTTCGCCGCCCGCCGGCGCCTGACCGCCCCCGCCCGCCTGGGTGCCGGTGTCCACGCCGACGGTCAGCGCGACCTTGTACCCGCTCGTGACGTCGCCGGTCACCGTGCCGAGCTGGGACACCCCGGAGTCGTCGCCGAAGACGTTGTCGGTGCTGAGGCTGACCTTCGCCAGGTTGGTCACCGACTGCTCGTAACCGGTCGTCGCGTACGCCGTCTTGCAGGCGTCGGCCGGCAGGGCGACCTGGGAGGTCGCGATGGCCTTGGTCGAGTCGGCGATGCCGGCCTGGTCCGGATAGACCTCGAAGTGGACGTGCGGCCACCGGCCGTCGTAGCAGGCGGGAAAGATGCTGGTGAAGGTCACCTTCCCGGTGGCGTCGGCGACCTGGACGCCGCGAAGGTAGTTCTGGTCGGTGATCCCCTCGGAGTACATCGAGTACCTGCCGTCCCGGTTGGCGTGCCACACGTAGACCGCCACCCCCGCGAACGCGGCTCCTCCGTTGGCCAGGTCCTTGATCGTCAACTCCAAGGTCATCGGAATGCCCTCGGCCGTCCCGCTCGCGCTGCCGAAGCTCGACCGGATGTCGCTGCGGACGATGCCGCTCTGCTCCAGGACGTCCGGGCCGTTCGAGCCGTCGCCGGGATAGGGCCCGGCGGTCTCCTCCGGAATCTCACCGGCTGAGGTCGACGCGTTGCCGGCCGTCGTGCCGCCGGGCGCGCTGTCGTCCGACTTCCCGCACGCGGCGAGCCCGAGGCCCGCGACGCCCAGCCCGAAGGCGGCCAGCAGCTTCCGGCGGCCGAACACCGTCTGCATGTCGAAGCGCAGTCCCTGGTCGTAGATGTCCTCGTCGGGCTTGGCCAGCGGTCGGCCCTCGTAGGTCGGCGGCTGCGCTGACGGCCCCGATGGCGCTGTCTTGCCCATCACACATCTCCTCGTCGTCGGAAATCTCGGCGTTCACCCCATCCTGGGCGCCGTTCCTCAGCGAAGACCGTGACGAATCTCGACGTGACCTGTGAGTCCGCTGCTCAGGCGATGTGCGTACGCGTCAGCGTCGGCGAGTTCGCCAGCAC
>JABFYB010000518.1 GCA_013361475.1 Hamadaea sp. | reverse complement strand
GACAGCCGCCGCGTCTGTTCGGGGGTGGGTTCGCCGAGCTCGTCCCGGTTCCGTACGGCGGCGCCTGGAACGTACCCCATGAGATAGAACGGCGCGCCGATCACGTCCTCGTCGGCGCAGAAGGCGACGGGCTCGGGCACCGGCACGGGCGTCGGCGCGAGAGCCGAGATGACCCGCCACTCCCGCCGCATGTCATGGGCGGTGGGCAGTACGTGACCGAGCGGCGGCCTGCGCAGCACCAGCCTGCGGTCGCGCGCCTCCACCAGGTAGGTCAGGTTCGACCTTCCTCCGGAGATCAGGGAGACGGACAGCGGCTCCCCGGCGTCCGGCACGGTCCTGCCCAGCCACGAGACCAGCCGCGGCCAGTCGATCCCAGGTACGGTCATGGACACACATTAGAACGTCACTCGGTCCTGAATGCTAGCTGGGAGTTGAGTAACGGTAGGCTCGCTATGCGTCAGGCATTGATTTCCATCATTTAGCCTGGCCGTATACGTCTGACCGCATGCTGGGCAGATCGTGGTAAGCGGACAGTAGGAGCCCATGCGCGTCACCGTTGTTCACCCTCGCGAACTGGGACAGCCCGAGCTCAGCCGGTGGCGGGCGCTGCAGGAGTCCGACACGGCGTTCGACAATCCGTTCCTGTCTCCCGAGTTCACGGTCACGGTAGGCGATCTGCGCGACGTGGTCAGGGTCGCCGTCATCCACGACGGTCCCGAGATCGTCGGTTTCTTCCCCTTCGAGCGCCACCCGATGGGCATCGGCAAGCCGGTGGCCGCCGGGCTCACCGACGCGCAGGGGCTCGTCCACGTCAAGGGCCTCGACCTCGATCCGCGCCGCCTGATCAAGGAGTGCGGCCTGTCGGTCTACGAGTTCGACCACCTCGTGTCGGGGCAGCCGCTGCTGGACGTACGTCACACCAGGCACCCGTCGCCGATCATCGACCTGCGCGACGGCTTCGCCCCCTACACCGAGACGCTCAAGGCGCATTCCGGCAAGACGTACAAGACCACGCTGGCCAAGTCGCGCAAGCTCCAGCGCGAGGCCGGGCCGCTGCGCCACGACTACGCGATCACCGACGCCCGGCCGCTGCACACGCTGCTCGGCTGGAAGACCGACCAGTACCGGCGTACCGGGCGCACCGACAGGTTCGCCCACCGGTGGATCGTCGAGCTGGTCGAACGCCTGCTCGCGACGCAGTCGGAGAGCTTCGCCGGCGTCCTCGACATGGTCTACGTCGACGGCGAGCCGATGGCCGGCCACTTCGGCGTGCGCACCCGCACCACGCTGGCCGGCTGGTTCCCCGCCTACGACACCCGCTTCGCCAAGTACTCCCCCGGGCTCATCCACCACCTGGCGATGGCCGAGTCGGCCGCCGGGTCCGGCATCCAGGTGATCGACATGGGCCGGGGCGAGAAGGAGTACAAGGACAAGCTCAAGAACGGCCAGCTCGAAGTGGCCGAGGGCCGCGTCGCCCGGGTGGGCGTGGCGGCGGGCGTCCACTGGATGATGCGGGTGCCGGTGCGCAAGACGCGGGCCACGGTGATGGCCAACCCGCTGCTGCTGCGGACCGCCGACAAGGCGTTGAAAACCTACGGGCGCCTGCGTACCGTCCTACAAGGGTGAGACTCATCGCGGAGCGCACCGGACGACACTGCCTGCGGCTCCCCTCCAACCGCCTCGGCCTCTACCTCGCCCTGCGCCACTGGTGCACGCCCGGTCAGCGGCTGCTCATGTCGCCGATCTCGGCCGACGAGATCCTCTTCCTCGTGCTCGCCGCCGGGCTGCGCCCGGTGATCGCGCCGCTGTCGCCGCGCGACGGCAACATCGACGCCGCGCGGGCCGACCTGTCCACGGTCGACGCCGTCCTGACGACCAACCTGTACGGCCTCCCCGACCAGGTGTCCGCCTTCTCCGGGAAGATCCTGATCGAGGACGTCGCCCACGCGCTGGAGACGTCCGTGGGCGGCCGGCCGCTCGGCACGTTCGGCCAGGCCGGGGTGTTCAGCCTGTCCAAGCATCC
>JABFYB010000017.1 GCA_013361475.1 Hamadaea sp. | reverse complement strand
GTCCATCCCGGTGGTCCTGGCCGCCGGTCTGTTCATCTCCCTCCCGACAATCCTGCTGTTCCTGCTGACCCAGCGGCTGTTCGCCCGTGGCTTGGCGCTCGGCCAGTACTGAAAGGCAAGCATGACCACGCGACTGTTGCGCGCGAGCCTCGGTTCGCCGACCTACGACGACATGCGGGCCACCCTCCGCGCGACCCATACCGCGCCCGTGCTGACGGGCCGGGGCGTCAAGGTGTACGCCCAACCGCTGCCGCTGTTCCGGAGGACGGCGGACGGCCTGGTCCAAGCCGTACGCGTGGCGGCGCAGGGCGCGCCGGTGACCGTGACGATGGCGGCACAGACCGAGCGCATCGCCGACGGCGCAGGCCACGACTTCTGGGTGCCCGAGGTGGATCGGCCCACGGCGTACACGCTCCTGGAAAAGGACCTGGGCGAGGCGACCGTGACCGTCACCGCGCAGCGCAAGTGGACGGTCTACGTCGTGCATCACTCGCACCTGGACATCGGGTACACCGACCGGCAGGGCGTGGTGCTGCGCAACCACCTGGAGTATCTCGACGAGGCGGTCGAGCTGGCCGGGCAGACCGACGACTGGCCGGACGACGCACGGTTCCGGTGGAGCGTCGAGTCCGCGCTCCCGGTACGCCGCTGGCTCCAAGCGCGCGCGAAGTCCGCAGTGGACAGATTCGTCGAGCTGGCCCGGAGTGGGCGCATCGAGGTGACGGCGACGCCGTTCCAGCTGCACACCGAGGCGTGCTCGACCGAGGAGCTGCATCGGCTGCTGCGCTTCACCGACGCACTACGGGACGAACACGGCATCCCGATCACCTCCGCCATGCACACCGACGTGCCCGGCGCGGTCGTCGGGTTCGTGGACGCGCTGGCCGCGTCGGGCGTGCGCTACCTGAGCGCCGCGCACAACTGGGCCGGGCGATCGGTGCCGTTCCTGCGGGGCGGGCAGGAGCTGGGCCGCCCGTTCTGGTGGCGGTCACCGGCCGGGAACCGGGTGCTCGTGTGGTTCACCGACACCCCGCACGGCATGGCCTACATGGAGGGCAACGTCGTCGGTCTGGCCGAGAGCTTCCCGGCCGCGGTCGACCTGCTGCCCGGCTACCTGGACGCGTTGTCCGGACGGCCGTTCCCCTATGGTCCCGAGGCGTTCGGCTGGTCGGGTCTGGCCGACGACCAGATCACCCGGCAGCCGTACCCGTATGACCTGCTGCATCTGCGGGTTCAGGGCGGCAACGCCGACAACGCCGGCCCGTCGATCCTGCCGCCGTCGATCATCCGCGAATGGAACGCGGCGTACGCGTTCCCGAAGCTGCGGATGGCGACGAATTCGGAGTTCTTCGCCGCCGCCGAGGCGTCGTTCGGGGATCGCGTACCGGAGCACACCGGGGACTGGACCGACTGGTGGGCCGACGGGCTCGGCTCGGGCGCCCGGCCCCTCGGGTACGCCCGCCGCGCCCAGCACGCCGTACGCCACGCGGAGACACTGCACACGCTGGCCGGTGTGGATGGCTCGAAGTCGGTGGACGCGGTCTACGACAAGCTGGGCCTGTTCGACGAGCACACCTGGGGCGCGGCCAATCCGTGGCACGACCACGAGGACGGCTTCGACTCCGGTGGGCTCCAGTGGGCGCGCAAGTGCGAACTGGCGTACTCGGGAGCCGATGACGCCGAGGATCTGCGGCACGCGGGGTTGCGCCGTCTCGGCGCCCGGTTCGCGCCGGCGAACGGGACCGCGGCCGGTTTCCTGATCCACAACCCGGGAGCCGCGGAGCGGACCGACGTCGCCACGGCGTTCCTCCCGGCCAGCACCGTGCCGCTCGACGTCGTCGTGTCCGTTGTGGACGGACGGACCGGCGAACCGGTGCCCCATCACGAAGAGGTGGTACGCCCCGAGGAGTGGCCGACCCGGCCCTACGGCCGCCGCCTCATCTTCTCGGCGTCCGCCGTCCCGGCGTTCGGAGCGGTCCGGTTCGACGTCGTCCCCGGAACCGGTCCGGCACCGGCGAGCGAGATCGGCGCCGTCGTCGAGAACGAGTTCTTCCGGGTCGAGTACGACCTGAAGGCGGGCGTCATCGCGAGCGTCTTCGACAAACGGGCCGGTCGCGAATTGGTCAACAAAGACGCGTACGCGGGGCTCAACCAGTACGTGTACGACAAGTACTCGACCGCTCCCCACATCAACCACCTCAGCGGGCACATCGAGGCGCACGAGCACGACGCGCTGCTGGCCGGGCGTACGCTCGGCCGCCGGGCGTCGATCACCCGCGCCGAGCGGACCGCGGCGGGGGAGACGCTGGAGGTCCAGCTCGACGGCGACGGGATCGACTGGCTGCGGACGACGATCACGCTCCCGGCGGGCGTACCCCGCGTCGACATCACCAACACGCTCTACAAGCGGGGCGCTCCGGCCAAGGAGAGCGTCTTCTTCGCGTACCCGTTCGCGACGGGCGCGCCGAAGGCGTGGGAACTGACCGGCGGCGTCGGCGGCCCGACCATGCCGACCGTCCCCGGCGCGGCCGACCACATGCAGCCGATCCGGCACTGGGTCGAGTTCGACGACGGCGAGCTGAGCCTCGGCTGGGCCACGCTGGAGGCTCCGCTGGTCATGTTCGGTGACCTCTACCTGCCCTACGCGCCCTTCCCGCCGACCGTGCAGCCCAGTCCGGCCGAGCCCGGCACGCTCTACTCCTGGGCCCTCAACAACATCTGGGACACCAACTTCCCCGCGCAACAGCAGGGCGAGACGACCTTCCGCTACGCGATCACCTCCGGCCCGAGCGGCTCGACCGCCGGGGTCCGCGCCGCCGCCGGGCTCGTCGACCCGTTCCTGGCCGTGCCGCTGACCGGCACGCCCCGGACGCCCGCCACGCTCTCGTTCGCCGAGGTCGACCATCCAGACGTGCACGTGTCATCGCTCGGCCGTTCGCTGCGCGGCCACTCGCTCGTGGTCTACCTCCGGTCCGTCTCGTCCGGTGCCGTCGACACAGTGATACGCCTACCTCAAGCCGTTTCGCGGGCGTACCTCGGCACGTCGCTGGAACTGGCGCAGCAGGAGGTGCCGGTGGTCGACGGCGGCATCCAGGTGACTGTGCCCGCCGGGGCCTTCGTCGCGCTCTCGGTGGATCTGGAAGGTGAACTGTGAAGATCGCCGACATCCGGGCCACCACCGTGACGGTGCCGCTCGAAGCGCCGTTGCGGCACTCGAACGGCGCGCACTGGGGCCGCTTCGTCCGCACGATCGTCGAAGTCGAGACCGACACCGGGCTCATCGGCCTCGGCGAGCTGGGCGGGGGCGGGGAGAGCGCCGAAGCCGCCATCCGGGGGCTCAAGGCGTACCTGACGGGGCATGATCCGTTCCAGCTGGAGGCGCTGCGGTTCGCCATCACCAATCCCACGGCCAGCCTCTACAACAACCGCACCCAGTTGCACGCCGCCATCGAGTTCGCCTGCCTGGACGTCATCGGACAGCACTTGGGCGTACCGGTCTACGACCTGCTCGGCGGAAAGCTGCGCGACCGGGTCCCGTTCGCCTCCTACCTCTTCTTCCGGTACGCCAACGACGCCGGCGAGGGCGAGGTGCGTACGCCGGAGCAGCTGGCCGCCGAGGCGGTGGAGCTGAAGCGGAAGCACGGGTTCACCGTGCACAAGCTCAAGGGCGGGGTGTTCCACCCCGACTACGAGCTGGAGTGCTATCGGGCGCTGGCCGACGCCGTTCCCGGCGACAAGCTGCGATATGACCCCAACGCCGCGCTCTCCGTCGGCCAGGCCCGGCGCTTCGGGCAGGCGATCGCGGATCTGCCCAACGACTATCTGGAGGACCCGACCTGGGGCCTCAACGGAATGCGGCAACTGCGCGACCTCGGCATCCCGCTCGCGACCAACACCGTCGTGGTCAACCTCGAACAGCTGGCGACCAACGTCCGGGACCCCGCAGTCGACGTGATCCTGCTGGACACCACGTTCTGGGGCGGCATCCGGCCCTGCGTCAAGGCGGCCGGCGTCTGCGAGACCTTCCAGCTCGGGGTGGCCGTGCACTCCTCCGGTGAACTGGGCATCCAGCTCGCGACGATGCTGCACCTGGGCGCGGTGCTGCCGAATCTCGCGTACGCCGCCGACGCGCACTATCACCACCTGCGCGACGACGTCATCACCGGCGGCCTCATGTCCTATGAGGACGGCACCATTCCGGTGCCGACCGGACCGGGGCTGGGCGTGACGCTGGACCGCGCCAAGGTCGCCGAGTACGCCGAACTCTACAAAGAGCTGGGCGGCTACCCGTACGACCGTGACCCGGGCCGGCCCGACTGGTATCCGCTGATCCCGAACGATCGCTGGGCCGATCCGTCATGACGGTGGTGCTGTCGTGAGAACGGTCGTGCTGGAGAACGAGCACCTGCGCGCGGTGTTCCTGCCGGACAAGGGATCCGACCTGGTCGAGCTGTTCGACAAGGCGCGGGGGATCGACCTCGCCTGGCGGTCGCCGATGGGACGGCGGTCGGCGGTGCCGGGTGGCGCACCCGATCCCGTCGCCGCCTTCCTCGACACCTATCCGGGAGGTTGGCAGGAGGTGCTGCCGAACGGGGGTGCTCCCTGCCACTACCGGGGCGCTGCGCTGTCCCAGCACGGTGAGGTCAGTGGCGTGCCTTGGGCGTACCAGTTGGTGCCGGGGAGTGCTTGCGCGAGCCGCCAGGAGTGCAGTCAGCCAGAGGGTGTGATCTTCACCGTCGAGACCGCGCGTTTCCCGCTGAGGGTGACCAAGACGGTCCGCCTGCGGGGCCGGGGCCTGGAGTTCGCCGAGGAGCTGGCGAACCTCGCGCCGGTCGAGATCGAGGTGATGTGGGGCCAGCACATCACCTTCGGCGAGCCGTTCCTCGCCCCGGGGCACCGCATCCGCCTGCCCTCCGGCGTCACCGTCCTTCCGCACGAGACCGCTATCCATCCGGCCGGTCGGCGGGTCCTTCCCGGGCGTGGCACCTGGCCGGCCGTGGCCGCGTTTCCCGAGGGCACGACCGATCTGTCCGTCGTGCCGGAACGCGGTGGGCCGAGCGACATCGTGTATCTGCACGGCGCGTCCTGGTACGAGATCACCGCGCCGGACGGTCACGGGCTGCGTGTCGACTGGGACGCGTCGGTGCTGCCCTACCTGTGGCTGTGGCAGGAACTGGGCGCGACCGTCGACTACCCGTGGTGGGGACGCGCCTACGTGCTGGGGCTCGAACCGTTCTCCAGCTATCCGACCGACGGACTGGCCGAAGCCGTACGCAACGGCACGGCGCTGCGGTTGGACCCGTATGAACGGCGGACCCTGGAGTGGTCCGCCCACCTGCTGGGAGGTCTTTCGTGAGCGAGTTCGCGGGGAAGGTCGCGGTCGTGACCGGCGGCTCGGCGGGCATCGGCGAGGCGGTCGTGGCCCACCTGTCCGCTGCGGGAGCGGCCGTTGTCTACTGTGGAGTCGGCGCTGCGGTGGACTCCGAACGCGTCGTGGGCCGTTCGCTGGACGTGCGATCGCTGCCCGACATGCAGGCCTTGGTCTCGCTGGCCGTGTCCCGCTTCGGCGGCGTCGACATCCTCGTCACCAGTGCCGGCATACAGCGGTACGGAACGGTGGCGGAGACCTCGCCGGAGCTGTGGGACGAGGTGCTGTCAGTGAACCTGACCGGGGTGTTCAACGCCTGCCAAGCCGCCCTGCCCGAACTGCGCCGGCGAGCCGGCACGATCGTCGCCGTCTCCTCCGTGCAGGCCTTCGCCTCCCAGCAACGCGTCGCGGCGTACGCGACCTCGAAAGCAGGAGTGAACGCGCTGATCAAGTCGATCGCCCTCGACTACGCCGCAGACGGAGTCCGGGCGAACGCCGTCTGCCCCGGATCAGTCGACACCCCGATGCTGCGCTGGGCGGCCGACCTGTTCAAAGGCTCGTCCACCGTCGAGGAGACGATCGAGGAGTGGGGCGCTCGGCATCCTCTAGGCCGAGTCGCCGCGCCGGCTGAGGTCGCCGAGGTAGTGGCGTTCCTGGCCGGGCCGCGCTCGTCGTTCGTCACCGGGTCGGAGTACCGCGTGGACGGCGGGCTGCTCACCGTCAACCCCGCCGCCCTCCCCACCCGCTTTTAGGGCACCGCCCCCACCCCCGACCCCCCCGCTTTTAGGCGCGGTCCCCCCGCTTTTAGGCGCGATCATGAACTAACGGGCGTGATCGGCCGGTGTGTCGCGTCCGCGCCGCCCTGATCACGCCCGTAAGTAGGTGATCGACTAGTAGCTGTAGAAGCCCTTGCCGGTCTTGCGGCCGAGGTCTCCGGCGGCGACCATCCGCTGGAGCAGCTCCGGCGGGAAGAACTTCGGGTCGGCCGTCTCGGTGTAGATGTTGCGGGCGGCGTGGGCGAGGATGTCGACGCCAGTCAGGTCCGTGGTGGCCAGCGGCCCCATGGCGTGGCCGAAGCCCAGCTTGCAGGCGATGTCGAGATCCTCGGGGGAGACGACGCCGTTCTCGACGAGCTTGACCGCCTCCACGACGAGCGCCGCGATCAGCCGCGTCGTGACGAATCCGGCGACGTCCCGGTTGACGACGATGCAGGTCTTGCCGACCTCTTCGGCGAAGCTCCGGGCGGTCGCCAGCGTCTCGTCGGTGGTCTTCAGGCCCCGGACCAGCTCGCAGAGCTTCATCATCGGCACGGGGGAGAAGAAGTGCGTTCCGACGACGGCCTCGGGGCGGGAGGTCACGGCGGCGATCTGCGTGATCGGAATGGCGCTGGTGTTGGTCGCCAGGACGGTGGTGTCCTTGCAGATGCCGTCGAGCGCCCGGAAGACCTCCTGCTTGACCTCGATCGACTCGAAGACGGCCTCCACCACGATGTCGGCGTCGGCAGCCGCCTCCAACTCGGTGACCGGGGTGATCCGGGCCAGCGCCGCCTCGGCGTCGCCGGTGGTGATCGTGCCCTTGGCGGCGAACTTGTCGAGGGACTTCTTGATGGCGTCCAGGCCGCGCGTGGTCGCGGCGGTGTCCAGGTCTCGCAGGGTCACGTCCCACCCGGCCTGGGCCGCCACCTGCGCGATGCCGGAGCCCATCAGCCCGGCGCCGATGACCGTCAGCTTCTTCGTCATGGCCCCACCTTAACGAGCCTTCAGCGGCGCTCTGCCGCGGAGGCGTACGAGCGGGGAATCGGACAAATGCCGCTAATGAGAGCCGTTCTCGCGATCTGATGCGGAGAGCGACCAGACAGTGGCAGACTGTGGCCATGCTCGCGCTGGACGGCCCTTATGTGATAGGTCCGGTGGTCGCCCTGATGGTCACCGGCCTCCTGGCCCTGTTGCTGCATCGGGCTCTGCGCCGGCAAGAGGCGGCAGCTGCGGCACGCCCGTCGATCTCGTCCCGCCCCGACGACTACGGCCTGCTCGTCCCGGTCGCGAGCTGCCGAGACCGGGTCGACGCCGACCTCGTGCGGGAGCACCTAGCCACGGCTGGAATCCGGTCGACACTGACCACCGGGGTCGACGGGCGGATACGCGTACTGGTCTTCGCCGACGCACTGGATCGTGCTCGCCGCCTCGTCGGCTGAGCATCGCCCGCCCGTCCGCGCTGCCCGCCCGTCCGCGCTCGCGCCCGTCCGCGCTGGATCACGGATCTCGGTCGAATCTTGGCCCAAGATTCGACCGAGATCCCTGATCCAGCGCCGAAACCAAGCGGCTCAACGCGAGTGCGTCAGCCGTCGCGCTTGGTGGTCCACCGGAAGAAGCGCAGGCTCGCGATGAGCCCGACGACGCACCACGCACCCAGGATCAAGGCCACCTTGCCCAGCTCGAACGAGCCCGCGGGCTCCGACGCCGCGAACGCGTCGGGCAGGAAGGCCGCCCGCATCCCCTGACACATCCACTTCAGCGGGAAGATCGCGGCGATCTGCTGCATCCAGTGCGGCAGTTCGGTGAACGGGAAGAACACCCCGGAGATGAACTGCAGGATCAGAGCGATCGGGGTGACCACGGCCGGTCCGCTCCGCCCCGTACGCGCGGCGGCCGAGAAGGCGATGCCCAGCAGCGTGCAGGCGGTGAGCCCGAGGAACCAGACCCACACCAGGGTGAACCACTTCTCCGCGCTCGACGGCGGATTGAGGCCGTAGAACAGGCCGATGACGAGCAGGATCACGGTGGCGAGGAAGCCGATGGCGCCCACCTGGATGATCTTCCCGGCGAAGTACACCCACTTCGGCATCGGCGTACTGCGGAAGCGCTTGAGCACGCCCCGGTCCCGTTCGATCGGGATCATGATGGCCAGGTTCTGGAAGCCGGAGGACATCAGCCCTGAGGCGATCATGCCCGCCGCGAAGTACTGCTTGAACGAGATGCCGTTGATGTCACCGGAGAAGATGGCCCCGAAGATGAGCAGGATGATCGCCGGGAACACGAGGGTGAAGACCAGCGATTCCCGCGTACGCACGAACTGCTTGATCTCGATCTGACCCTGAGCGACCGCCAATGACGTCATGCGATCACCGTCCTGCGGCCGGCGATCGCATGACCAAGACTGTGCCTGCCGATGCCCGTCCTGCGGCCGGTCATGACTGCTCTCCGATCATCGAGAGGTAGATGTCCTCCAGCGTCGGCCGGTGCACCACCAGCTCCGGAACTTCGCCGCCGAACTCCGCGGACAGCCGCTGAACCACCGCCGTCGGCGATTCCGTCCGCTCTGAGCCCAGCGACCCGTCGAGCGCGCGCCAGGTGACCATCGCCTGAGCGGTGTTGCGCCCGCCGAGCGAAGCGGGAGTGGCGACTTCGAGCATCCGGCCGCCGGCGATCACCCCGACACGGTCGGCCAGTTCCTCGGCCTCTTCCAGGTAGTGGGTGGTGAGCAGGATGGTCGTCCCGCTCGCCCGCAGCCCTCGGATCAGCTCCCAGAACTCCCGGCGAGCGGCCGGATCGAATCCGGTCGTCGGCTCGTCGAGGAACAGCAACTCGGGCCGGTTGACGATGCCGAGCGCGACGTCGAGGCGTCGCTTCTGCCCGCCCGACAGGGTGTGCGTACGCGCGTCGGCCTTGTCGCCCAGGCCCACCTGCTCGATGACCGACGCCGGGTCGGCGGGGTCCGGGTAGAACCGGGCGAAGTGCCGGACGACCTCGCCGACCTTGAGTTCGTCGAACTCGCCGGTGCCCTGCAGCACCACGCCCACCCGCGTACGCCAGGACAGCGGAGCGCGGGCGGGATCGACGCCGAGGACGTCGACCGAGCCGGCGTCCCGCTTGCGGAAGCCTTCGAGGATCTCCACCGTGGTCGTCTTGCCGGCGCCGTTCGGGCCGAGCAGCGCGAAGATCTCGCCCCGGGCGACCGCCAGGTCGAGTCCATCGACGGCGGTCTTGTCCTGGTAGGACTTGCGGAGCCCCGAGACGGAGATCGCCAGATCGGAAGTCACCGGGTCACTCTAGAACTCGACGCGGAGTGGGCTGCGGCACAGGCGGCGGGTGAAGTTTCTCACCGGCCCAAGTTACTTAACGGTCACTTAGACTCCGAGAATGGAGAGCGTGGAGGGCAAACTCCCCGAGCGGGATCGGCCCTGGGTGATGCGCACGTACGCCGGCCACTCCAGTGCGGCGGCGACGAACGCGCTGTTCCGCCGGAACCTGGCCAAGGGGCAGACCGGGCTGAGTGTGGCGTTCGACCTGCCCACGCAGACCGGCTACGACCCCGATCACGAGCTGGCCGCCGGTGAGGTGGGCCGGGTCGGGGTGCCGATCTCGCACCTCGGCGACGCGCGAGCGCTGTTCGACGGGATCGACCTGGCGCAGGCCAACACGTCGATGACGATCAACGCGACGGCGATGTGGTTGCTCGCCCTCTACGTCGCGGTGGCCCAGGAGCAAGGCGCCCCGGTCGACAAACTGGCCGGCACGACGCAGAACGACCTCATCAAGGAGTACCTCTCCCGAGGCACCTACATCTTCCCGCCCGGCCCGTCGCTGCGGCTGACCACCGACATGATCGCGTGGACCGTGCAGAACACCCCGCAGTGGAACCCGGTCAACATCTGCAGCTACCACCTCCAGGAGGCGGGGGCCACGCCCGTCCAGGAGGTCGGCTTCGCGATGGCCACCGCGGTCGCCGTCCTCGACGCCGTCCGCGACAGCGGCCAGGTCGCGCCCGAGCGGATGGGCGACGTCGTCCAGCGCATCTCCTTCTTCGTCAACGCCGGCGTCCGGTTCGTCGAGGAGATGGCGAAGATGCGGGCGTTCGGCCGGCTCTGGGACGACATCACCCGGGAACGCTATGGCGTCACCGATGCGCGGCAACGGCGCTTCCGGTACGGCGTACAAGTGAATTCACTGGGCCTGACCGAGGCGCAGCCCGAGAACAACGTGCAGCGCATCGTGCTGGAGATGCTCGGCGTGACGCTCTCGCGCGACGCGCGGGCGCGGGCCGTGCAGCTGCCCGCGTGGAACGAGGCGCTCGGCCTGCCGCGCCCGTGGGACCAGCAGTGGAGCCTGCGCATGCAGCAGGTGCTGGCGTTCGAGTCGGACCTGTTGGAGTACCCCGACCTCTTCGAGGGCTCGCACGTGGTCGAGGCGCTCGTGGACGGGATCGTCACCGGGGCGCGGGCCGAGTTGACCCAGATCCTCGACCTCGGCGGCGTCGTCGCGGCGGTCGAATCCGGCTATCTCAAGAGCGCGCTCGTCGCCTCGCTCGCCGACAAGCGGGCGCGGATGGAGTCCGGCGCCGACGTCGTGATCGGCGTCAACCGCTTCACCGAAACCGAGCCGTCGCCGCTCACGGCCGCGGGTGCGCAGGCCATCGAACAGATCGATCCCCGCGTCGAGGAACAGGCCGCGTCGGCGGTCGCGGAATGGCGCGCCATGCGGTCGCCCGACGCGGTCCGTGAAGCCCTGGACCAGCTCCGCGCGGAAGCGGCGACGTCCGCGAACCTCATGCCCGCGACGCTTCACTGTGTACGCACAGGGGTGACCACGGGAGAGTGGGCCGCTGCCCTCCGCGACGTGTTCGGCGAGTACCGGGCGCCCACCGGTCTCGCCGGAGTCTCCCCATCGGCCTCGGCGTCCAACGTGCGGAGTCAGGTCCAGGAGTTGACCGCCGAACTCGGCCACCCGCCGCGGTTCCTCGTCGGCAAACCCGGACTCGACGGCCACTCCAACGGCGCCGAGCAGATCGCCGTACGCGCCCGCGACGCCGGCTTCGAAGTGGTCTACCAAGGCATCCGCCTCACCCCGGCGCAGATCGTCGCCGCCGCCGTCGCCGAGGACGTCGACCTCGTCGGGCTCTCCGTGCTCTCCGGGTCGCACCTCTCCCTGGTACCACTCGTCCTGGAGGGCCTGCGATCCGCCGGCTCGACGGTGCCGGTGGTCGTCGGCGGCATCATTCCTTCTGCGGATGTCTCCGTGCTGCTCGCCGCCGGCGCGGCTCGCGTGTTCACCCCGAAGGACTTCGCGCTGTCCGACATCATGGCGGACTTGGTGGCGGTCATTCGTTCTTCCGCTGCTCATGGCCGCCCATGATCATGGTCAATTCCATGTCGCTATGGCAACGCAGAAATGACCGTGATCATGGAAATCGGCCTAAATCGACTCGCGAACCGGCCGGCCCCTCCTCTTCGGTGCGCTCTTTTCCAACAACGCACCGAACGGAGCCGCAGCCCGAGTCAGCGGAAGACGGCGACCAAGCAGGTGGCGAGCATCCCGCCGAGCACGGTGAGCCCGATGGCCCCGGTGTCGAGCCGAGTGGCGGCCCAGTAGTCCACCCACCGCGCGGCGAACGGGATACCGGCGAACGGGGTGAGCATGAAGAGCGGCCAGCTGAGCCAGGGTGTACTGGAGACGCCGCCGGCGAGGAGGCCGACGGCCACCGCACCGAGACCGCCGATGACGGCGAGCGACAGCAGCAGCGGCAGGGGGAGTGCTTCGGCTCCGCGGCGGGCGCGGGCGACTCGGGCGGCGGCCGAGGCGACGAGGGCGGCCGGGTCGTCGGTGCCCGGCCCGGGGGCGGGGGCCGGCAGCGGGCCTGCCCGTCGAGCCCGCCAACGGTGGCCCGCCAGCAGTTCGGCCCAGATCCGGTCGGCTTGACTGTCGAGGTCGGCCACGGCGGCTTCCCGGCTCGCCACCACTTCGGCGCAGGCTTGGTGGATGCGGCCGGCGGCGGTCAGATCCTGCTCGACGACGGCCACACCGTCTAGATAGGACTGAGTAGCGGCGGCGACGGCGACGTCGCGACGGCGGGTCGCGGCGACGAGTTCGGCCACCAGCGACCGGTATTCGGTGGCGCTCACAGGCTGACCTCGTACGGGATGAGGATTTCCGGGGCGCGATGGGTCGCCCGGTCGAAGAAGAGTCCTCGATGTGGCCGGGGATACCAGGCGGGTCCGCCGGGCTGCGCCGACAGCGGGGCCAGTTCCTGACCGTGCACGTCCAACGCGATCCACGCGCCGACGGAGTCGAGGCGGGCGGCGATGCCGCCGAGGTCGTCGCGGAGCCGGGGCACCGACCGCCACCAGCCCAGCAGATGCGTACGCCGCTCGGGGCCACGGTGCAGCACTGTGCGCAGCAGGTCGTGACCGGTCGGCTCGCCGGGTCCTCGTTTCGCCGCGAGCTGCGGCGCCGCCGCGTCGAGGGCGAAGGCGAAGACATACCGGGGCCGGTCGGTGTCCAGCCGGGCCAGGTGGGTCAGCATCGGCAGCAGACTGTCCTCGTCGTGCCACACGCAGCCGGGCAGTTCGACGGCGAGCGCCTTGGCGGCCGGTTCGGCGTCGGGGTCGAGGCAGGCGACGAGGAAGTCCGCCGTCCCCGGTTCGTGCTGACGGGCCAGGGTCAGCCCGGCCGACGTGAGGATCGCGCAGGCCTCCGGCGTACGCGTGCCGAGGACGGCCAGGTTGCGCCCGGGACTGCGGGTGAGCCGGAGGGTCGCCGGTCGCCGGGCGACGTCGATGGTCTCCCCGAGCAGGGCGACCGCACCGTCCTTGGCGAAGTCGGGCGGCGTACTCGGGAGCACCGGGAAGGTGGGCACCGCTTCGCCGTCGAACAGGCGCGGCGGGTCGAGCAGCCCGTCGGTCCTCGTCCAGAACCGCGTCTGGATCTCCTGCCAGCGCGTACGGTCGCCCGCGTCGGGCAGCTTGACGATCTGGTTGGCCCCGACCGCGCCGGAGTCGGCGTTGACGACCGCGTGATGCCGGGGGATCAGCTCGGCGGCGAGGTTGGTCTCGCCGAGGATGCGGCGCGCCTTGGGCAACGCGATCCGCAGCGTGAACTGGGCGACCAGCGCCGACCGGCCCCACAGCGCCTCGATGCCGGTCACGTCCTGGCTGGCCAGCACGAGGTGGATGCCCTGCGACCGGCCTCGCCGGGCGAGGTCTTCCAGCAACGCGACGGCTTCGGTGGTGACCGCGTCCCGTTCGCCGAGCAGGACCTGGAATTCGTCGATGATCGCCACGATCCGGGGCCAGTGGCCGTCCGGGTCCTCGGCGCGCAGCTCGGCGAGCTTGGTCGCCTCGTGCTTCTTGGCGGCCGCCGCCCGGCGCTTCAGTTCGGCGGCCAGGTGGCGCAGCAGGGCCAGGCCGAACTCCCGGTCGGAGTTGATGTTCACGCCGACGAGGCGTACCTGGGGAAGCCAGCTCGGATCCCGCGGTGAGGGCGCGAACCGCGCGAACGAGACGCCCTCCTTGAAGTCGAGCAGATGGAGTTCGAGCTCTTCGGGGGAGTAGCGGCTCGTGAGCCCGGCGAGCCAGCAGTAGAGCAGGTTCGTCTTGCCGGAACCGGACGGGCCGCCGATCAGCGCGTGCGGCGGGTCGTCGCCGAGGGTCAGCTCGACCAGGTCGCCCTCGGTGCCCTCGCCGATGGGCGCGCGCAGGTGCCGGGCCGACGACTCGGTCCACATCTCCGCCGGGAGCAGCGCGTCCACCGTGGCCGGCGGCGGCCCGGCCGCCAGCTCCTTGGCGAAGCCGGTCACGAGTTCGGCCGGCGGTGGCGGATCGAGCAGGACGGTCAGGTCCCCGGTCAGACTGGTACGCGCGGCCCACCCGTCGACGACGGAGACGGTCTGGACGTCGTCGCGTACGGGCAGCGGAAGTCCCCGGCTGATCACGTGCACTCCGGCGGCGACCCCGGCCCGGACGACCCGATCCAGCTGCGCCTGCTGCGCGCTCGACAAGTCGGTGGAGTCGGCCAGCAGCACCAGCACCCGCCAGGGCTCCGGCCGCCGCCCCGGTACGCGAGCCGCCGCGGCGACGCTGGCGTGCTCCCCGGCGAGGACGGTCTCGTTGATGCGCTGGATCTGGGCGGCCAGGTCGTCGAGGGTGGCCGACAGCCCGCCGGGCCCGACGTAGGTGGTCAGCTCGGCGGCGGCGAGCGGTGCGAAGCCGGCGAGCGCACCGCCCAGGTGCCCCGGGTCGTAGATCCAGAGGCGTACGCCGCCCGCCGGGACCGAGCCGAGCATGCGCAGCAGCAGCCCGGCGATGACTCCGTCCAGCGTGGACGGTTCCGGCCCGGCCAGCATGAGATGGGCCGTGTCCAGCAGGGGCAGCAGCGCGGGCAGCGGCGGATCGTGGTCGATCACTCCGACGCGGAGCAGTCCGGCGCGGTCCATGGTCGGCGCCGAGCCCGGTGTGGCCGTCCAGGCCGGCCAGGTCTCCCCGGCCGCACCCGGCGCCGCCGCGCCCGCGAGCGCCGACAGCGCCTCGGTCACCGTCGCCGTCTCCCGGCGCAGCTTCTCCTCGGCCGCCTGGATGAGGGCGTCCCGTTCGGCTGCCAGTGCTCGATGGCGCTCCGGGCTCCGCCCGGCTACCGCGTCCCGTTGTGCCTGGGCTTCGGCGTGCGCGACGGTGGCCGCGATCAGCGCCGAGCGGGCGGCTGCCCGCGCGGCGGCGAGATCCCGGCGTACTGCGGAGACCAGCGGTCCCCGCGGGAAATCAGGAGGCACCACCGACCGGCGTCTCGTCGGCGAGCGCGTCGACCGCGCTGCGGCGCCGCGACGGGTCGCCCACGCGCAGGGCCCGTCGCATGGTCGAGTCGGCGGCGGCCGCCCGGCGACGCTGTTCCTCCTCGACGACGGCGTGGAGTTCGCTCGCTCCCCGGCCGGTGGCGGCCAGCAGTCCGGCGGTGACCAGCACCGCGGCGGCCGCGGTGTCGACCGGATGGGTCGGCGAGCCTTCACTTCGCCGTTGCGGGGTCGCGTGACAGACCCGGGCGACGATCTCCTCGGCCGCCTCCGGGGACAGCTCCGGCAGCAGTCCCCTGTGGACGAGGGCCGCTCGGCGTACCCTCGCCAAATCCTCCAGCCGCGGCGGGTGACCGACCAGCTCGGCCGCGAGGTGCCGGAGCAGCGGCGGCGCCACCGCCGCGAGGCCGAGTCCCACGGCCGGGCCGGCCGAGGCCAGCTCGCGATGTAGCTTGGCCGGGCGTTCGTCGAGCGTCGCGGACACGCAGCGGCGCAGCAGTTCGGTGCTTGTTTCCGCCGGGTCGTCGGTGGTGGCCGAGGTGACCAGGTCGTCGAGCGCGTCGCGACCGGCCAGCACCCGGACCCGCTCGGCCCACCAGTCGCTCAACGGCACGTCGGCCGAGCGGCCCTGCGTGGGCACCACCGGAGCGCTCGCGCCCCACGACTGCGCGGTCCCCACCGAGTCCGCGGCCAGGCCCAGGGCCAGCGCGTACGCGTCGAGCGCGTCGTGCGCCGACCGCATGAGGCCGGCGGCGGACTCGAGGCGGTCGGCCGCCCCGCCCAACTGCGGTACGCGCTGCGGGTCGCCGGTGGCGTGCATGACCCAGGCGAGCAGCCCGCCGGCCATCCGCAGCCGTTCGGCGGCGGCGCTGACCTCGACGATCGGCAGATCCTCCCGGACGACCCGGAGCTGGTCCCCGAGATCCTGAACGAGACTCATCACAACCCCGCAACGTAGGTCTGGGCCTGGTCGACCGCGGTCAGTGTGGCGGTGAGGCATTCCTCGAGCTCGTTCGCGGCCTGGGCCAGGGCGGCCTGAGCTGCGGTGACGTTGTCGTGGCCGGAGCCCTCGACCGCCACCGCCAGGCTCAGCTGGGCCTCGCCCAGCCGGTCGTTGGCCGCGCGGACGGCGTCCTGACTCTCCTGCACGTGCAGCATGGCGGCGTCAATGGCCGCCTTGACCTCCGCGACGCTCGCCACGGCACCTCCCGAGGGTGGATACGTGCAGTTTTACACCAATTTGTCCGTTAGTATTCCGCGCGACTCCGGCGTTGCGGAACGACGACACGCCGATTCACGAAGCTCAACGAACCGTGGCGAGGGTTGGTACCGGGTCGGCTTCCGGCACGGCCCCCAGCCGGGGCGTCCGGAGCACCCAGCGGACGGCGGCGGGCGCGTAATGGCCCGCGACCAGCATCAACGCCGCGACGGCGAGCCAGCCCCAGCCGCCGGTGTTCACCGCCAGCACGGTCAGCCCGGCCGGGGCGAGCGACTGCTGCGCCTGCCCGCCGAGCCGGAACAGGCCGGTGTATTCGCCGCGCCGGTTCTCCGGGGGCACGCTCGCGGTGATGCCCCAGGCCCCGGCCGACTGCGTCAGTTCGCCCACTGTGAGCATCACGGTCCCCAAGGCGAGGACGGCGATGGTGAGCGGTCCGGCGGTCAGGGCGGCCGCGCCGAGCAGGAGAGCCGCGATCGCGATGCTGAATCCGCTGCGGCGCAACGCTTTCGCCGCACCGTCGGGAGTCTCGCTGCCCCGGCTGGCGCGTACCTGGAAGACCACCGCGAGCACGGTGTTCACCATGAACAACGCCGGCACCACCACCGGCGGGGCGTCCGTCCGGCTGAGCGTCCACAGGGGAAGCACGACGCCGAACAGCGTCTGGTGCGCTTGAAGCACCCCGTTCACGCCGCTCACCGCGAGAAACGGCCGATCCGCCAGCACCGCGAAGAACGACGTCCGTGGCGCGCTCGCGGTCGTGGCCACCCTCGGCAGGCGGGCGATCAGGATCGCGGTGACCATCAGGACCACGCCATTGGCCAGGACGAGCGTCAGGTACGCCGACCGCGTGCCGACGGCGAGGGCGATCCCGGACAGCGCGGCCCCGGCGGTGAACCCGACGTTGAGCGCGCTGCGCTGGTACGCCAGGGCGCGTACCCGCTCTTCGGGCGGCAACGCCTGCAGGGTGTAGACGTGCTTGGCGGTCCCGGTGAGCAGATCGGTCACGGCCAGCAGACAGGCGACGCCCAGGAACGCCGCGAACGACCCGGCCAGCGGGTACGCCAGGAACAGCAGCGCCTCCAGCACACCCGCCACGATCCACGTACGCCGGGCGCCGAACCGGTCGACGAGGGCGCCCAACGGCACCGACCCGAGGACGGTCAGTCCACCGGCGACGGACAGCCCGATGCCGACCTGCGTCGCGGAGAGCCCGAGGAACCGGGTGAAGAAGACGGCGCTGCCGGCCTGGAAGACGCCGGAGCCGGTGGCGTACACGATCGAGCGGACGGTGAGGGCGCGGGCGACGCCCGGCGGGGGGACGATCTGCATGCCGACCAGCCAACTCCAGCGACTACGCTGGGCATATCCTTTTCGTCGGGGCTAAAAGGTGGTCGCTGTGAGTGAGGTTCGGTTCGAGGTCGGCGACCTGACCGACGTCCGCTTCTGCACCTCGCCGCTCTGGGAGACGGTCTTCTCCGTCCGGGCGTACGCCGATCCGGGCCGGTTTCCCGCCCTGAGCCCCTGGTTCCGAGCCGTACGCGAGGCGCTGGCCGCGGACCCCGACGCGGCGGCCCGCTGGGCGTACTTGGCGGAGTTCGTCCGGCCCGGTTCGTGGCTGCCGGACTTCCTCACGCCACCGCCGCCCGACCGTCACGGCGATTTCCGCGACGAGCTGGCCGTCGTCCTCGCGACGCCGCCGGAGACCGTGCGGGCCGACATCCTGGCCTGCGCCGGCTGGACGCCGATCAGCCGGGCGGCCCGGACGGCGGCGGATCACCCCGAGGAGGCCCTGCCCGACCTGGGTACGGCGATCGAGGCGTGGCACCGCGTCGCCATCGCCCCGCACTGGCCCCGGATGCAGGCGCTGCTCGACGGCGACATCGCGTACCGGACGCGGCAGTTGTCACGAGGCGGCCTGCGGCTGCTCTTCGAGACCTTGGCGCCGAACACACGCTGGGAAGGCGATCGGCTGATCTGTGCGGACCCGTGGGATCTCCAGCTGACCGTCGCCGGGCGGGGGCTGCCCCTGATGCCCAGTGTCTTCGCCGACCGTCGGCTGCTGTGCACCGTACGCGACGAGTCGCAGCCGGCCGGCGTCTATCCGGTCCGCGCCGTCGGGACGCTGTGGTCGGCCGCCTCCGGCGTCGGTGGGGCCGCCCTCGGCCGGGTGCTCGGACCGGCCCGCGCCGAGGTGTTCACACTCCTGATCGGGCCGGCCACGACGAGCGACCTGGCTCGGCGTACCGGGCTGTCCTTGGGGGCGGTCTCCCAGCATCTGACGGCGCTCCACGACGCCGGGCTGGCTCGCCGCGCCCGGCACGGCCGGGAGGTCTACTACGAGGTGACCTCGGTCGGCAGCGCGCTGCTGCGAGCCAACGGACTCGCCTGAGCCGTCAGCGCGTACGCCGCCGCCCGGCCAGGACCAGCGCCGCGCCCGAGAGCAGGATGAGCGCCCCGGCGGCGAGCAGCCGTGACGTGTGCAGACCGGTGTCGGCCAGCTCGGGGACGTCGACGACGAAGGTGTTGGCGGGCACCCGGACCGGACCTTTGCTCGTGTCCACCACGATCGTGAAGTACGGGTCCTTGACCGTCTTGCCGCACTTCGGATTCTGCATGTGCAGCTGGTAGGTGCCGTCCGCCACGGCGTCGAAGGTGGCGACCCCGTCCGCGCCGGTCGTCGCCGTGACCGGCTTGCCGTCGGCGTCCAGGATCGGGCTGCCGTCGGTCTTGTCGAGTTCGACCGTCGCCGGGCAGTCGTCGGTGACCCCGGTGACAGGCACCTCCACCGGCACGGCCTTGGCGGCCAGCCAGAGCTGGAAGATGGGCGCTCCGACCAGCCGCGAGAACCGGAAGGTGAGGGTCTTGAGCGCCACGCTCGGCTGGAACCACGCCGCCGCGCCGAACGTGTCCATGGTGTTGCCGACCAGCGTGGCGGTGTCGGCCGACCAGGTCGGCACGTCGGTGAACGGTCCCGGCCCGGTGCACCCGCCCGGCTTCGGCGAGTACGCGCAGTAGTTGAAGGTGCCCTGGAACCCGAGATCGGCGGGGGACACCGGGTCGCCGTCGGCGTCGGTGCCCGAGATCGTCACGGTGTCGGCGTCCAGATCGCCGATGACGAACGCCCAGTTCTTCGCCGGCGTCGCAGCATCGAAGGTCATCGTCGTCGTCGACGTGTCGAAGCCGGCCGCGGTGCTGATGTTCAGGTAGGTCTGCCCCTGCGAGCTGCCGTACACCTGCCCGGGCGGCGTCTGGGGACCGAGGAAGGTGGTCGCCCCGGACGGGACGCTCACCGTCGAGGCGTCCGATTCCACCGTCGCGACGGGGAATCCGGCGGCCGGCGTACCGGTGGCCTGCCAGGCTCCGCTGCTGCCGGACCGGGACCAGGCCGCGTAGCCGCCGTCGGCCGCGGCGTACGCCGCCTCGGGCAGGGCCAGGACGGCCAGGGCAATGGTCACAAAAGCGGCAAACCGGGTACGCACATCGTGATCAACGCCCGCCGTGACCAGCGGTTACTGCGTGTACTGCGTCGCCCCCGCCATCGCCCGCGCCCGGGCCCGCCGCCGTCGCCGGGTGATCACCCACCACATGAGCCAGATGAACAAGCCGATGAACAGGAGCACGAGGACGGGAATGATGATGGCGACCACCGAGAGCGTGGCGCTGGTGGCGTCCTCCGCGGTGGACACGATCGGCGTACCGATGCCGAGCGTGAGGGTGTTGACCACGGGGCGGGCGGCCGCCTTGGTCAGGTGCACCGTCCCGGCGAGGATGATGCCGATCAGCATCGGGACCCACTGCTTGGACTCGAAGAAGCTTCCCGGATCGGTGACGGTCACCGTCTCCGACGTCGATCCGGCGGTGAACGCCAGACCGCCGGCGGTCGGCCGGACGACGGTCTGGATCACGTCGTTGGCGTGATCGACCAGCGGCACCTTGTCGGCCACCAACTCGACGGCGAGCAGAATCGCGAGGATGATCAGGACCCAGCCGTTGCTCAGCCACTTCCAGCTGTCCGGCAGCGTGATCAAGCTCGTGTACCGGTCGAGCAGACCGATCGCCAGGAGCGGGATGTAGGCGTTGAGCCCGGCCGCCCCGGCCAGACCTGTCCCGGTGAGCGCTTCAAGCACGATCTTAAGGATGCCAGGCGAAATCCAGTCCCGCAGGACAGACGATAGGCTCGCTTCGTGCGATTGGTGATTGCTCGGTGTTCAGTGGACTATGTCGGACGCCTCGCGGCGCATCTCCCGAGCGCGACTCGGTTGATCATGGTGAAGGCGGACGGATCGGTCTCCATCCACGCCGACGATCGCGCGTACAAGCCGCTGAACTGGATGAGCCCGCCGTGCAAGCTCGAAGAGGGCGACGGCGTCTGGCGAGTGGTCAACAAGGGCGGCGAGGAGCTGCGGATCACCCTGGAGGAGGTCCTCAGCGACACCTCGCACGAGCTTGGCATCGACCCGGGCCTGCAGAAGGACGGCGTCGAGGCGCACCTGCAGCAGTTGCTCGCGGCCCAGCCGGAGACCTTCGGCGTCGGCTACTCCCTCGTCCGCCGGGAGCACATGACCGCGATCGGCCCGGTCGACCTGCTCTGCCGGGACGGCGACGGGGCGCACGTCGCCGTCGAGATCAAGCGACGGGGCGAGATCGACGGAGTCGAGCAGCTCACCCGATACCTCGAGCTGATGAACCGCGACCCGCTGCTCGCGCCGGTCGCCGGGGTCTTCGCGGCCCAGGAGATCAAGCCGCAGGCCCGGGTGCTCGCCGAGGACCGCGGGATCCGCTGCGTGGTGGTGGACTACGACCGGCTGCGGGGCTTCGTCAAGGACGAGCTGACCCTCTTCTGAGACCCCCTTCCGCCGGCCGCCGCTTGCTGCCGCCGGCCGCCGCTTGCTGCCGCTGGCTGCCGTTGGCGCTGGCCGTTTTAGGCGCTGGATCAGTGTTCTCGGTCGAATCTTGGCCCAAGATTCGACCGGGAACCCTGATCCAGCGGGGACAAACCGGGCGGGATGGCTCAGCGAGAGCGGCCGTGCATCAGCCGGACGATCTTCTCCGCGAGCGCCACGCTCTTCTCGGTGTGCCGGTAGGTGAGCAGCGGCACGACGCGCGGCATCCGGCGCTTGGCGATGGACGAGGCGCGGGCGAACTCCCGCAGGCCGTCCTGGCCGTGGATCCGGCCGAACCCGGATTGCCCCACCCCGCCGAACGGCAGGGCGGGCAGCACCGCGAAGGCGAAGGTGGAGTTGACCGCGACCATGCCGGCCCGCAGCTGACGGGCGAGGGCCACGCCGCGCCGCCGCGAGAAGACCGCACCGCCTAGTCCGTACGGGACGGCGTTGGCCTTGGCGACCGCCTCGTCCATCGACTTGACCTTCGCGACCGTCATCGTCGGGCCGAACGTCTCCTCGCAGACCGCGGGGTTCGACTCCGGCACGTCGACCAGGATCGTCGGCCGCGCCACCGGACCGCGTACGGAGTCGGGACCGCCCAGCAGCGCCCGGCCGCCGTCGGCGAGGGCGGCGTCGATGTGACGCCGGATCGTCTCGCGCTGCCCCGGCATGGTGATCGGGCCGATGTCCTGCTGCGGATCGTCGCCGTAGGTGAGCTTCTCCGCGTCGGTCACGAGAACCCGCAGGAACTCGTCGTAGACCTTCTCATGCACGTAGACGCGCTCGATGCCGACGCAGGACTGCCCGGCGTTGGTCATCGCGCCCCACAACGCCGCGTCGGCGGCCGCGCGTACGTCGGCGTCGGCGTCCACCAGCAGGGCGTCCTTGCCGCCGCACTCCACCAGGACGGGGGTGAGGCTCTCGGCGCAGGCCGCCATGACCTTCTTCCCGGTCGCGGTGGAGCCGGTGAAGGCCAGCTTGTCGACGCCGGAGCGGCACAGGGCGGCGCCCACGTCGCCGAGTCCGTGCACGATCTGCAGCACCGGCTGCTCCGGGACGACCTCCCGGAAGAGGTCCACGTACCACTGACCGACCGCCGGGGTGTACTCGCTCGGCTTGAAGACGACCGCGTTGCCCGCTGCGAGGGCGTACGCGATCGAGCCCATCGGGGTGAACAGCGGGTAGTTCCACGGGCCGATGACGCCGACCACGCCATATGGGCGGTATTCCAGGCGACCCGAGTACTCCGGCTGCAGCAGCGAACCGCCGACGCGACGCGGGCCGAGCACCTTGCGGGCGTGCTTGGCGGCCCACGCGATGTGCTCGACCGTCACGAAGATCTCCATCGTGGCGTCGATCCGGGGTTTGCCGCCCTCGGCGACCATCAGCGCGGCCAAGTCGCCGATCCGCTGGGTCATCAGGCTGCGGAAACGCAGGAGACGGCGTCTGCGTTCGGCGTACCCGAGCTGCTCCCACCAGGCGCTCGCCGCGCGGGCACGCTCGACCGCCGCCGCGACGTCGGCCGGCGAGGCGACCGGGAGCCGCGCGACCTCTTCGCCGGTCGCGGGGCTCGTCGAGACGAGGTGGCCGTCGACGATGCCGCTCGCGCCGGGGACCTGCGTGAGCGCGGAGCCTTCACTGGTAGCCGTCACGGCGCGAAGTCTAGTCCTACCCGCCGGTAACGCGAAAGATACTCAACTCGCCCGGGACCTGCGTTGATCACGGTGTTAGGGGATTGATCAGGATGCGGGGGACGCGACACACCGGTCGATCACGCCCGTTAGTTCATGATCGGCGAGAAAAGGAGGGTGGGAGGTGGGCGGCCAGGATCTCCGCAGCGACGACGGCTGCCGGGCGCAGTTCGCCACGCTGATGGCGATCGATGAAGCGCTGCCGTTCGGCGAAGTCGGCGGCCCGGATCTCGGCCTGCATACCCGTGTCGAGGACACCCGGGTCGACGCTCACCGCGCTGACCAGGTCGTCGCGACCTTCGGCGGCCACGTGGGCGAAGAACTCCTCGCCGCCGCGCTTGGTCGCCGAGTACGCCGACCAGCCGCTGATGACGTGGTGCGCCGCACCACTGGAGACGAACAGGATCCGCAGCGGTACGCCGTGCGGCCGAGCGGCCACCGCGGAGTTGGTGAGCAGCATCGGCGTGGTGAGGTTGACGGCGACCGACCGGGTCAGCGCCTCCGGGTCCAGTGCCCCGACCTCGCCGATCGGCTCGATGACGGCGGCGTTGTGCACCACGGCGGCTTCGGTCGCGCCGACGAAGAACTTCGCGAGTTCGGCGGCGTCGGGCAGGCTCGCCGGGTCGGCCAGGTCGCAGGCTCGGGTGGTGATGTGCGGGTGGTCGCGCTGCTCGTCCGGGAACGACCTGGCCAGGGCCAGCACCCGAGTGCCCGGGTCGGCCGCGAGGTGGTCGAGGAAAGCCTGCCCGAGGCCGCGGTTGGTACCGGTGATCACCACATGACGCATGGCGTCAGCGTAAACCGGTGTGGTTGCAGCCCATGGTCAGCACGCGGCCGGTGTGGCAGCATGCCGCGCATGGTGGCGTACCAGCGGGCGACGGTGGCGGTCGAGGGCGGCGAACTGGCGTTCGGGATCTGGGGCGAACAGGGCCCGCTCGTCGTCGCGGCGCACGGCATCACCTCCTCTCATCTGGCGTGGGCGCTGGTGGCGGAACGGCTCGGGACCGACCACCGGTTCGTCGCGGCCGACCTGCGCGGTCGCGGAGACAGCCGGGACCTGCCCGGCCCGTACGGGATCGATCGGCACGCCGACGACATCGCCGCGGTGATCCGGGCGTACGGGGGCCAGGCCGTGGTCGTCGGGCATTCGATGGGCGCTTTCGTCGCGGCGGCGACCGCTCGCCGTCATCCCGACCTCGTCAGCCGGCTCGTTCTGGTCGACGGGGGCGCGCCGTTGCCGCTGCCGCCCGGCGTACCAGCTGATGCCACCGAGGCGGACCTGAAGGTGGCGATCGAGCAGACGGTGGGCACGGCCTTCGCCCGCCTCACCGAGACGTTCCCGGACCGCGCCGCCGTCACCGCGCTCTGGCGAGGGCACCCCGCGCTCACCGACTGGAACGCGGCGATGACCGCCTACGCGGACTACGACGTGGTGGAGACCGCGGACGGGCTGGTCACCAAGTGCAAGCTCGCGGCCGCGGTGCGCGACGCCCAGGACATCTACGCCACCAGCTCCGCACGGTCCGCGGCGTTGCCGGTCCCGGCGGTCTTTCTCCGCGCGGAACGCGGCATGCTCGGGGGACCCACCCCGCTCTATCCCGAGGGGTACGCCGAAAGGTGGTTACCGGGCATCGCGGCATCGACAGTCGCAAACGCGAATCACTACACGATCACTCTCAGTCCGGGCCCGGCGGACGTCGTCGCCGACGCGGTACGCACCTATCGGTGACTGCCGTTGTGACCGACCGGGCAGATCCACTGTCAGCTAGCGGACTGTCCGACCGAATCGGCCCGCCGCGTCCCTAGCGTGTCCCACCACAGGGGAGGGGTGTGTCTTGACGCAGGGTCGAGTGTGGCGTGTCCGGCGGCTCATCCGCGCTGCCGTGGCGACGGCGCTGGTGGCGGCGGCTTTCGCGCCGCTGCGTGGGCCGTCCGTCGCGGAGGCGGCGACGTTGCCCGCCGGTTTCCAGGAGCAGATCGTGTTCAGCGGGCTGACTCAGCCGACGAACATCGAGTTCGCCCCGGACGGCCGTATCTTCGTCGCGGAGAAGGCCGGCGTCATCAAGGTCTTCGACGACCTCTCCGACACCACCCCGACCGTCTTCGCCAATCTCTCGGCCCCGGTGCACAGCCAATGGGACCGGGGACTGCTCGGCCTCGCCCTCCCGCCGGACTTCCCCACGAACCCCTACGTCTACGTGCTCTACACCTACGGCAAAGCGATCGGCAGCAGCACGACCTGGGACGACCTCTGCACCGGCGCGACGAACGGCGCGAACGGCGGCTACTGCGTGGTCTCGGCCCGGCTCTCCCGCTTGCAGGCCAACGGCAACGTGATGACCGGCTCCGAGCAGATCCTGATCAACGACTGGTGCCAGCAGTACCCCAGCCACTCCATCGGTGACCTGCACTTCGGGCCGGACGGCAAGCTGTACGTCTCGGCCGGCGACGGCGCGAGCTTCAGCGCCACGGACTACGGACAGCTCCCCACGGCCAGCCCCAACCCCTGCGGCGACCCGACCAAGGAGGGCGGTGCCCTGCGGTCGCAGGACATCATGACCTCAGGGGACCCGACCGGGCTCAACGGCTCGATTCTCCGGCTCGACCCGGCCACCGGCGCAGCTGCCTCGGGCAACCCGAACTTCGGCTCGGCCGACCCCAACACCCGGCGGATCATCTCGACCGGTCTGCGTAACCCGTACCGGTTCACCTTCCGGCCGGGGACGAGCGAACTGTGGATCGGCGACGTCGGCTGGTCGACGTGGGAGGAGATCGACCGGGTGGTCAACCCGACCGCCTCGACGACGAACTTCGGCTGGCCTTGTTACGAAGGCGGGGCGCCCTCGGCGTACTCCAGCGCCAATCTGCCCATCTGCACCGCGTTGACCGCCCCGGTCGGTCCCTACTACACCTACAACCACACCGCCGACATCGTGCCGGGCGAAGGCTGCGGCACCGGCGGCGACGCGATCTCGGGCCTGGCCTTCTACCCGGCCAGCGGCGGCAGCTACCCGGCCGCGTACGGCGGGGCGCTGTTCTTCGCCGACAACTCCCGCGGTTGCATCTGGGCCATGAAGCCGAGCAGCGTCGGCGGTCTGCCGTCGACCAACAACATCGAGCTGTTCGTCAAGGGCGCCTCCAGCGCGGTCGATCTGACCGTCGGACCGGGCGGTGAGCTGTACTACGTGGATCTCACCGGCACCGTGCGCCGCATCCGCTACTTCGCCGGCAACCAGCCCCCGACCGCGGTCGTCGAGGCTACGGCGACCAGCGGCAAGGCGCCGCTGACGGTGACCTTCAACGGTGCGAACTCGGCCGACAACGACCCGGCCGACCAGGGGCGGCTGACCTACGCCTGGGACTTCACCAACAACGGCAGCACCGACTCCACCGCTGCCGCCCCGTCGTTCACCTACACCACCAACGGCACTTACACGGCGAAGCTGACGGTGACCGACACCCTGGGCGCGTCGGACTCGGCGACCGTCACCATCCAAGTCGGCAACGACGCCCCCACCGCGGTCATCGACACCCCGGTCGCCGGGACGACCTGGGTCACCGGCCAGGTGATCTCGTTCTCCGGGCACGGCACCGATCCGCAGGACGGCGCCCTCACCGGCACCTCGCTGACCTGGGCGCTCCGGATGGAGCACTGCGCCACCATCGACAGCTGCCACACGCATCCGTTGCAGACCGGCACCGGCGTCAGCGGGTCGTTCACGGCGCCCGACCACGAATATCCGTCCTATTTGGAGCTGGAACTCACCGCCACGGACAGCCAGGGCCTGACCAACAAGGTGGTGCGCCGGCTCGACCCGCAGACGGTGGACCTGACGTTCACCAGCTCTCCGACCGGGCTGAACCTCAGCGTCGGCTCGACGACGCAGGTCACCCCGTTCACGCGTACGGTGATCAAGGGCTCGACGGTCACGGTCAGCGCGCCGACGCCGCAGACCAACGGCAGCCTCAGCTACGCGTTCGGCAGCTGGTCGGACGGCCAGGGCCAGACGCACGTGATCGAGGCGCCCAGTACGCCGGCCACCTACACGGCGACCTACAGCGGAGTGCCGGTGGCCTGCTCGGACAGCTTCGGCTACTACTGCAGCGAAGGCACGGCCGCCTGGAGCGGCGCGTCCACCCTGCTGCCGTTGTCCGGGGACGACGCGTACCAGTCGGTGGCGCTGCCGTTCGCGATGCCGTTCTACGGCTCGACCTACACGACGGCATGGGTCGACACCAACGGCGTGCTGAGCTTCGGGGCGCAGCCGCAGGGCGCGTCCTGGAACCATGGCGCCATCCCGTCGGCCGCCGCCTGGAACACCCCGAACACGGCGATCTATCCGCTCTGGGACGACTTGATCGCCGACTCGTCCTCCGGCATCTACACCTCGACGAGCGGTACGGCGCCCAACCGCCGGTTCACGGTGGAGTGGCGTGACGTCCGGTTCTACTCCGACACCAACGCCCGGGTCAGCTTCAAGGTCGTCCTGCAGGAGAACGGGACGATCACCCTCGCCTACACCGACATCGGCGCGGCATCGGTGGAGAAGGGCTCGACGGCGACGATCGGCATCGAGAACGCGGCCGGCACCGTGGCGCTGCAGTACTCGCTGAACAACCCGAAGCTGGTCAGCGGGCGTACGGTCACCTTCAACCCGCCGGGCGCGCCGCCGCAGACGTCGACCGGCACCCTCGTCGGATTCGTCCGCTACAACGACACCCCGGTCGCCGACGCCGTCGTGACCTTGACGAACACGGCGTACACCGCGACGACCGACGCCGACGGCCGCTACGAGATCGTGGCCGCACCCGGCTCCTACGCGGTGAAGGCGACCGCCGCCGGAGGCCGTTGCGCCGGACTGGTCGGCACCGGTTCGGCGGCGGTCATCGCCGGGACCACCACGACGACCGACATCACCTTGACGGCCTCGGCCGGCACCGGCGGCTACTCCTGCGCCGAGAACGCGTTCACCTTCATCCCGGGGACGACGGCGTTGACGCTGACCGGCGATGACGCGTACCAGTCGGTGGCGCTGCCGTTCGCGATGCCGTTCTACGGCTCGACCTACACGACGGCGTGGATCGACACCAACGGCGTGCTGAGCTTCGGGGCGCAGCCGCAGGGCTCGTCCTGGAACCACGGCGGCATTCCCTCGCCGGCTGGCGCGAACACGCCGAACAACGCCGTCTACCCCTTCTGGGACGATCTGATGGCCGACGCCCAGTCGTCGATTCTGATCAAGAGCAGTGCCACCCAGTACGTCGTGGAATGGCGGAACATGCGGCTCTTCTCGGACGCGTCGGCCCGGGTCACCTTCGAGGTCGTCCTGAACTCGACCGGGACCATCACCGTGGCGTACGCGGACATCAACTCCGCCGTCCCGGCGGAGCGCGGTCTGACGGCCACGGTCGGCGTGGAGAACGCCGCCGGCACGGTCGCCCTGCAGTACTCGCACAACGAGGCGGTGCTCTCCTCCGGACGGGGCATCACGTTCACCCGGGTGCCCTGAGGCCGGCCTAGGATCGATGTTTCTCACACCTGACGCCGCTTCCAGGCGTCCGGCGGGCCGTGGCAGACTCAGGGCACTGAACGCTCGTTGAGGAGGTCACGGTGGGGATCAACACGGTCGGCGTGGTCGGGCTGGGCACGATGGGCGCCGGCATCGTCGAGGTCTTCGCCCGCAACGGGCTGGCCGTCGTCGCGGTCGAGATCTCCGACGCCGCCCTCGACCGGGGGCGGGCCAACCTGACCGGCTCGACCGATCGCGCGGTGGCCAAGGGCAAGCTCGCCCCGGAGGACCGCGACGCGCTGCTGGCCCGGGTCGACTTCCAGGTCGGGCTGGGCGCCCTGGCCGACGTGGACTTCGTCATCGAGGCGGTGCCCGAGCACCTCGACCTGAAGCAGAAGATCTTCGCCGAGCTGGACCGGGTCTGCAAGCCCGAGGCCATTCTCGCGACGAACACCAGCTCGCTGAGCGTCACGGAGATCTCCGTCGCCACCCACCGGCCCAACCGAGTCATCGGCGTGCACTTCTTCAACCCGGCCCCGGTGATGAAGCTGGTCGAGGTGATCAAGACCGTGGTCACCGCGGACGAGGTCGTCACAGACGTCGAGGCGTTGTGCGCCCGGCTCGGCAAGGTCGACGTGACCATCGCCGACCGGGCCGGGTTCATCGCCAACGCCCTGCTGTTCGGCTACCTCAACCACGCCGTCGCCATGGTGGAGGCCCGGTACGCCACCCGGGAGGACATCGACGCGGCGATGCGGCTCGGCTGTGGGCTGCCGATGGGGCCGCTCGCGCTGATGGACCTGATCGGCCTCGACACTGCGTACGAGATCCTCGACACGATGTATCGACGCGGCGGCCGGGACCGGCGGCACGCGCCCGCGCCCCTGCTCAAGCAGATGGTGACCGCGGGCCTGCTGGGCCGGAAGTCCGGCCGGGGCTTCTACACCTACGAGAAGGCCGGTTCGCCGGTCGTGGTGCCGGACGAGCTGACGCCGGCCGAGGGCACGTCGGTCGCGGGCGCCCGCGCGGTCGGGACGGTCGGCGTGGTCGGCTCCGGGACCATGGCCACCGGCATCATCGAGGTCTTCGCGAAGGCCGGTTTCGAGGTCACCAGCGTGACCCGGGGCGGCGAGAAGTCGGCGAAGCTGTGCGAGGCGCTCAAGGTCAGCCTGAACAAGTCGGTCGTGCGCGGGCGGCTCACGGAGGAGGAGCGCGACGCCATCCTCAACCGCGTCACCTGGTCCACCAACCTGGAGCATCTGTCCGACGTGGACATGGTGGTCGAGGCGGTCGTCGAGGAGCTGACCGTCAAGAAGGCGCTCTTCGCCAGCCTCGACGAGATCTGTAAGCCGGGCGTCGTCCTGGCCACGACGACCTCCAGCCTCCCGGTCGTCGAGTGCGCGATGGCGACTCAGCGCCCGGCCGACGTGGTGGGCCTGCACTTCTTCAACCCGGCCCCCGCGATGAAGCTCGTGGAGGTCGTCCGCACCATCCGGACGTCGTCGGCCACCGAGGCGACCGCGCTCGCCGTCTGCGACAAGCTCGGCAAGCACGCCGTACGCTGCGAGGACCGGTCCGGCTTCATCGTCAACGCGCTGCTGTTCCCGTACTTGAACGACGCGGTCAAGATGCTGGAGGCGTCGTACGCCACCGCCGACGACATCGACTACGCGATGAAACTGGGCTGCGGCTACCCCATGGGCCCGTTCGAGCTGCTCGACGTGGTCGGGCTGGACGTCGCCCTGGCCATCCAGCGAGAGCTGTACCTGGAGCTCCGGGAACCGGGCTTCTCGCCGGCGCCGCTCCTGGAGCACCTGGTCACGGCGGGCTACCTCGGTCGCAAGACCGGCCGCGGTTTCCGCGACCACACCGGGCGCTGAGTTCCAGTAGATCGGCATCGTAGGGGCGCGCCCGGTCGAGACCGGGCGCGCCGACTGATCGTGCCCGCTAGAAGACCAGGTTGAAGTTGTTCCAGCCGCTGCCGATTTGGCGGGATGCGGCGCTGCTGTAGGGGACGCCGTCGTCGCGGACGATGTTGTTGGAGTAGAGCCAGAGGGTGCCGTCGGTTTTGCGGGCGACGAGGTCGGTGTAGCCGTCGCCGGTGACGTCGGCCCCGA
>JABFYB010000199.1 GCA_013361475.1 Hamadaea sp. | reverse complement strand
GACGCGTGACGGCTCGACGCGTGACGGCTCGACGCGTGGCGGCTCGACGCGTGGCGGCGGGAGCGGCGCCGCTGGCGAATCCGGCTGGCGGACCGGGAGTGACCTCGGCTGGCGCAGCCGGGAGATCGACCTCGCCCCGAAACCGCCGGTCGACGCGAACGCCCTCATCGCGGCGGCCGAGAACGACATCCGCAGCGCGACCGACCCGGTCGCCGTACGCATCGCCGAAGGCAACCTCGACGGTGCTCGGATGGCCGCCATGATGCGCCCGGCCGCACCCGCCGAGGCGACCGCGATCCGGGCCGAGGTCGCCGCCGCGCGGATCGGCGATCTGCTGCTGGCCGGACTCCCCGGCGAACCCTTCCTCGGTGCGGCCGAAGAACTGCGTCACGCTTGCCCCCAGCCCGTCGCCGTGCTCGGATATACGAACGCCTATCCCGGGTACCTCCCACCGGCAGTCGCCTACGCCTCGCAGACCTACGAAGTCCTCGCCAGCGCGGCCGCCCCCGGCAGCGCCGAACAGATCACCCGAACGGCGGCGGACCTGCTCGCCGCGCTGACCGACGAGCGGGCCCGTGGCCGTGGATGATCTCCGGAAGGCCGAGTACCTATCGGCGGCGGGGATGGGTACGCCACCATCCGGAGATCACCGGCAACCCGCCCCGGCGCGTCGCCCGACCCGCCCCGGCGCGTCGCCGGCCACCCGCCCCGGCAGATCACCGGAGATCACGGGCAACTCGCCCCGCCACCGCGCCGCCTGCAAGCATTACGAAGGACCGACAGGAGAGTCATGAACGCGTACGCCGAGATCGCCCGAGCCGCCGTCGACCGGCTGATCACCACCCAACGCGAGGCGATCGCCGAGGCCGGGCGCCTGGTCGCCGACGCACTCACCGCCGGCGGCGTGCTTCAGGCGTACGGCACCGGGCATTCCCGCGGAGTGGCCTTGGAACTGGTCGGCCGGGCCGGTGGCCTGATCCCCGCGAACCAGCTGGCGATCCGCGATCTCGTCTACTATGGAGACACCAAGGCCGCCGACATCCTCGATCCGTTGCTGGAACGCGAGTCCGGCGTCGCCGAGCGGATCTGGGCGCTGGCCGACATCCGGCCCGAGGACATCTTCGTCGTCGCGTCGAACTCCGGGGGCAACACCGCCGTCGTCGAGATGGTCCAGCTCGCGCAGTCCCACGGGCACAAGGTCATCGCGATCACCTCGATCGACCACGCCACTGCCGCGAAGCGCAGCCCGTCGCTGGCCGAGCTCGCCGACGTGGTCATCGACAATGGAGCACCATGGGGTGACGCCGCCGTGCCGATGCCAGATGGCGACAGGTTCGGGCCGCTGTCCGGGCTGACCGGCGTCCTCGCGGCGAACCTGCTCGTCGCCGAGGTGGTGGCCGCTCAGCTGGCCGCGGGAACGCAGCCGTTGGTGTACCGTTCGGCCAACACGCCCGGCGGCTACGAGCGCAACGCCGAGATCCTGCGGCAGTACGGTGGGCGTGTCCGCCTCGGCGACGCCTGACCTCGTCCTTCCTCGGAGCACCATGGCCCGCAGCCCGCACAACACGTTCCCGGAGATTCCGCTCCCCGCCGCGATCGACGGCGATCGCGCCAAAGGTGAGCAGCTGCGGGAGATCCTCGAGGCGATGGTGCGCGAGCAGCCGCCCGGCACGCTGCTGCCGTCGGAGCGGTCCATCGCCGAACGGTTCCAGGTCGCCCGCATGACCGCCCGGCAGGCGATCACCGACCTGGTCACCCGGGGGCTCGTCCGCCGCGTGAACGGCGCCGGCACCTACGTCGCCGAGCCGCGGCTCACGCACGGCACGACCACCGGCTCGTTCAGCCACGACATGCGGCTGCGCGGCCTCGCGCCGGGTGCGCGGGTCGTCTCTTTAGGAGTACGCCCAGCGACCGAGCTGATCGCGCAACGCCTGCACCTGGCCGAAGGCGATCCGATCGTGGCCCTGCACCGGGTGCGTACGGCCGACGGGGTGCCCATCGCGGTCGAGAACACGCATCTGTCGGCCCACCGGTTCCCCGGGCTGGAGGACCTGCTCGCCGACGACCGTTCCCTGTACGCCATCCTTCAGGAGCACTGGGGCGTGCAGGTGGCGACCGCCGCCCACCGTGTCTCGGTCATCGCGCTCGACGAGACCGACGCCGACCTGCTCGACGTGCCGGTCGGGCTGCCGTCGTTCGTCATCGACCGGGTCGCCTACGACGCGTCGGGATCGGCGATCGAATGGGGCCGCTCGCGCTACCGGGGTGACCGGTACGACGTGGAGTTCGACGTCCACCCCGGTTAGGGTCCCGATCATGGCTATGGACCCCGAGGAGTACTACGCCCACGCGATCGCCGCCGCCGACGAGGAACGGCGTCTGCCGCTGGCCCGGATGACGGGCTGGGACATCAGCCCGTTCGAGCAGGACGAGCTGCGAGTGTCGCCGCTGCGTCCGCCAGTCGTGCCCGAGCCGCCCCGCCACGGCGAGGATCCGGCCGACTGCCGGGCGTGCGGCAATCGCGACGAGGGCATCTGGTTCACCGAGAAATGGCGGCTCGCCCGCATTTCGGGCGTCGGCGTACCCCTGGTGTTGATGTTGCGCCCGCGCGACCACTACGACCTGGCCGACCTGCCGGACGAGCTGGCCGCGGAACTCGGCGTGATCAGCACCCACCTCGTGCGGCACCTCCAGGCGTTGCCGAACATCGGCCGGGCGCACGTGTACCGGCTCGGCGACGGCGGCGCGCACCTGCACATCTGGTTCTTCGCCCGACCCGAGGGGCAGCTGCAGCTGTACGGATCGTGGCTGGTCGTCTGGGACGACCTGCTGCCCGAGTATCCGGCGGACCTGGCCGACGCCGACGCGGCGATCGTGGCCGACGCCCTCGTCGCGTCCTACGGCGGCACCCGCACACCCGCCTGAGGGTTCGCTGCCTGCCTACGTCTACCGCTCGGCGAGGCCGGGATACGTCACGACGTACCCGCCTTCGTCGACCGAGAGGTCCGCGGTGAACGTGCCGGAGGCGTACCGGATCAGGCCGTCGCCGAGCACCGTGTAGGTCTGCTCCGACGGCACCACGGCCAGGCTCGGCAACAGCACCCAGGCCGCGACGATCGTGGTGCTCGTCCCGGCGGGCTTGCCGAGCAGGTTCAGCCGCCGGATGGGCAGGGTGTTGGTCAGGGGAGAGGCGTACAGGTCGACGTCCAGCGCGTCGGTCAGCCGCTCCGGCTCCTCGGTGCCCGCCAGCGGCGCGGTCGGCAGCACAGCGTTGAGGTTCCCACGCTCCGAGGTCGTGATGCGCCAGCGCCCACCCGCTCGCTCCATTTTGAGCGTACGCAGAAAGCCGGGGCCTTCGACCGTGACGTCGAGCCGGCTGCTGGCCCAGCGGCCGTCGGCCGACAGCTCATACCGGCAGGCGTACGCCACCGGCGCGGCCGTGAACGCGTACCCGTGGGCGGTGAGCCCCTCGCGATCGTCGTAACCGGCGTACTCGCCGCCCGTCGTGTCGGTACGCCGCCAGGCGAGCGCGCGGGGAAGCAACGTCATGCCTCATAACGTACCGGCCGGGGCGTACGCCATGACGACTTTCCGACTCTGCCGGAGCGCGCGGCATGCGACCCTGTGCCGATGCACGAGGCCTTCGCGTCCACTGTCGCCCAGCTTCTGCCGATCTTCGCGCTGGCCGCGCTGGTGGAGCTGATCGCGTTCGGGCGCCAGTTCGGGCGCGGCCTCGACGAGTTGCGCGCCTGGTCGGACCTGCCGCCCCGGCTGCTGGACCTCGGCGCGATCGTGCTCGGCGTCGTCATCATCGGCTGGCTGGAGTTCGACCTGGTCCGGGCCGAGATGCTCTGCCTCGACGCGCTTGTCGGGCGGCCGGTGCCGCTGGGCGCGGCCAACGACGTCAGGGCCACCGTCGTCGAGGCGCTCGTCTATCTGATCGCGTTCCCCGTCGTCGGCGTCGTGCTGCAACTGCTGTTGCGGATCTCGATGCGTGCCATGACGCTCACCCGGACGGCGCCGTCGACCCTCGACAGCGACCCGGTGGCGGTCGGCCTGCTGGTGGACGACCGCGTAGCCTGATCGGCGTGCCGATGCATGCCGACCAGCTCGAAGTCACTCCCGAGACCGTACGTTCCCTGGTCGGCGACCAGTTCCCGCAGTGGCGGAAGCTGCCGATAACTCCGGTCGCGTACTCCGAAGGCACGGTCAACGCGATCTTCCGGATCGGTGACGACCTCGCCGCCCGCTTCCCCCTCGTCCCGGGCGACGTCGCCGAGGTCAGGCAGATCCTGCGGGCCGAGGCCGACGCGTCGGCCGAACTGGCCGGGCGTACGCGTTTCCGCACCCCCGAGCCGGTCGCGCTCGGCGAGCCGGGCGCGGGCTATCCACTGCCCTGGTCGGTGCAGACCTGGCTGCCGGGGACGGTGGCGACCGTGGCCGATCCCGGCGAGTCGGCCGGGTTCGCCGAAGACCTCGCCGAGTTCATCACCGGGGTCCGATCGATCGACACCCGTGGGCGTACGTTCAGCGGTAGCGGCCGGGGCGGCGACCTGAAGAACTCCGACGGCTGGCTCGACTTATGCTTCGACCGCAGCAAGGAGATCCTCGACGTGCCCCGGCTCCGGGCGATGTGGGCGGAGTTCCGTGAGCTGCCGCGGACGGCGCCCGACGTCATGACGCACGGGGACCTGATCCCGGGCAACGTGCTGGTCGACGCCGGCCGCCTCGCCGGCGTCCTCGACGTGGGCGGGCTCGGCGCGGCCGATCCGGCGCTGGACCTGGTCAGCGCGTGGCATCTGCTCGAAGCAGGTCCCCGGCAGGTGCTGCGGGACCGGCTCGGCTGCGACGACCTCGAGTGGGAACGCGGCCGGGCCTGGGCGTTCGCCCAGGCCATGGGCCTACCCTGGTATTACGCCGACACCAATCCGCCGATGGCGCGCCTGGGTCTGCGTACGCTCGACCGCCTCACTCGCCGGTGAGCCCCCGGCGCGCTTCAGCTCCGCCATCGCCTCGTCCAGCACCGCTTCGTCGCCGGTGAACCAGCTGCTCTCCCGGGGCCAGTGCGTGAGCACATCGGTGAAGCCGAGCCGCTCGGCCCGTTCGACCGCGTCCACGAAATACTCCACACTCGACAGTGAGTAGGTGGCCGACCTCGGATCCAGGATGAGGAACCGGGTGGTGCTGACCGGATTGCGATCACTCAGCCGCTCGACCGACGCCCACCACGCCTCGACGTCCTCGGTCACCTCGCCACCGGCGACCCACGCGTCGCCGTACTTCTGGGCGAGCTTGATCCCGCGCGGACCCTCGGCTGCGACGACCAGCGGCAGGTCACTCACCTCGCACCGGGCGTCCACCGCCTGGTAGTACGCCCCGTCGAACGTCACCCGGCCCTCACGCAGCAGCCGATACAGCAGTTCCACGAACTCGGCGAAGCGCTCGAACCGTTGCCGCCGGTCGAGATGCGGCAACCCGAGGACGTCGTTGTCGAACCCGGCCAGCCCGCCCGCGCCCACCCCGATCATCGCGCGCCCGCCGCTGATGTCGTTCAGCGTGCTGATCTCCCGTGCGAAGTGCACCGGATGCCGGAAGTTGGGCGAGGCCACCATCGTGCCGAGCTTGATGCGCCCCGTCACTCCGGCCGCCGCGGTCAACGTGGCGATGGCGTCGAACCACGGCCCGTCCACGAGGTCCCGCCAGCCCAGATGGTCGTAGGTCCAGGCATGGTCGAAGCCGACCGCCTCCGCCTTCTCCCACAGCCGCCGGGCCTGCGCCCACGGCCGGTCCGGCAGGATCACCACTCCGACTCTCATCCCGTCAGCCTCTCACGTCGTCGGCGGTGGGCCGGAGATCACTTGCAGAGTGCCTCGAGCCTGGCGGCTGCGGCATCCATCGCCGCGGACTCGACCTTCGGCAGGCTGTCGACGTCCTTGGCCGTGGTGACCTTGGCGAACTCGGCCTCGATCTTCGTCAGCTCGTCGGCGATCGTCGTCAGCTCGGTTTTGATCGCGGCATCGCCCGCCGCTGCGGCCGACCTCGACACCGCGGCCCGATAGTCGCTCACGGCCGCCTTCATCTTGGTGACGACTACGGCCATCGCCGCCTCGATCTTGGCCTCGTCGGTCTCGCCGAGCACGTCGAAGGCTCCTTCCATGGAGGCCAACAGCTGCTTGCCGACCTCTGTCGACGCGGTCTCGAATTCCAGGCAGCTGGTCTCCCGGGCCACCAGCGATACCGCCGGGCCGGGCGAGACGGCGGAGCTGGGCGAGATCGCCGAGCTGCCCGTCGGGGTGGCGCTGACGGTGTCAGTGCCCTTGCCGCAGGCGGCCGTCAAGAAAAGCGTGCCGACGGCGGCGGCCATGAGAAGTGCGCGGCGCACTTGTTGCTCCTTCGAGAGGGTGGTAGGTCGAGGAAGCATAAGACAGTCAAGATCAACGGTGGTTCCTCGCTGGGCGTCCCGAACGAAGCCGACCTCCTCGGCCGACGAGATACGGCCGGACGGAGGAGGGTCTCGGCGCTCTACCTGATTCTTCTGTTTCGTCCGTCTAGTGCTGTTGGTCGGTTTAGGCTCCGACCAAGGGCGAAGGGGGATCAGCATGACGTCGGTGGATGAATCGCGCGCGGCTGCGAAGGAGGCGACCGCGGTCACGGCCGCGGCGAACGCGGCGGTGCTGGGCGCGTTGCCGTTCGACGATCTGACCGACTTCGAGGACGTCCGGCGGGGGCTGATCGAGGAGGCCTCGACCGACGCGGTCCCGCGGGCCGACGGTGCGCCCATCCCGGCCTGGAACATGGGCGCGTACGCCTTCGAGGACGCCGACGAGGCGCCGGCGACGGTGAACCCGAGCCTGTGGCGGCAGGCCAAGCTCAACCGGGTGGCCGGACTGTTCGAGGTCACTGAACGCATCTATCAGCTGCGTGGCATGGACATCTCGAACATGACGATCGTCGAGGGCGACACCGGCGTCATCGTCATCGACCCGATGATCTCCACCGAGACCGCGGCCAGGGGACTGGACCTCTATCGCAAACACCGCGGCGACAAGCCCGTCGTGGCGGTGATCTACACGCACAGCCACGTCGACCACTACGGCGGCGTACGCGCGATCGTGTCCGACGAGCAGGTCGCCTCCGGTGAGGTCAAGATCTACGCCCCGGAGGGGTTCCTGTATCACGCGGTGTCGGAGAACGTGTTCGCCGGAACCGCGATGAGCCGCCGGTCGCACTTCCAGTACGGCGTCTTCCTGCCCCGCGACGAACGCGGCCAGGTCGACATCGGCCTGGGCAAGGCGGTCTCCAACGGAACCATCACCCTGATCCCGCCCACCGACCTGATCACCGAGAACGGCACCCGCACGATCGACGGGGTGCAGGTGGAGTTCCAGCTCACGCCGGGCACCGAGGCACCGGCCGAGATGAACTTCTACTTCCCGCAGATGCGTGCCCTGTGCGCGGCCGAGAACGCCTGCCACACCCTGCACAACATCCTGACCCTGCGCGGCGCCGAGGTACGCGACACGCGCCAGTGGTCGCGCTACCTCGACGAGGCGATCGACCTGTTCGCCGCCCGTACCGACGTCGTGTTCGCCTCCCACCACTGGCCGACCTGGGGCGCCGAGCGGGTGGCCGAGTTCCTCGCCGACCAGCGCGACATGTACCAGTTCCTGCACGACCAGACGCTTCGCCTGATCAACCACGGCCTGACCCCGATGGAGATCGCCGAGACGCTGACGAAGCTGCCGCCGGACCTGGAGAAGCGCTGGTACCTGCGCGGCTACTACGGCACGATCAGTCACGGCGTACGCGCGATCTATCAGCGCTACCTCGGCTTCTACGACGGCAATCCGGCCCATCTCAACCCGCACCAGCCGGTCGAGGCGGCCAAGCGCTACGTGCAGGCGATCGGCGGGCCCGACAAGGTGCTCGCCGCCGGCCGGGAGGCGTTCGACGCCGGGGACTATCGGTGGACCGCCGAACTGGTCAACCACCTGGTCTTCGCCGACCCCGGCAACAAAGAGGCGATCGCGTTGCAGGCCGACGCGCTCGAACAACTGGGCTACCAGTGCGAGAACGGCACCTGGCGATCGCTTTACCTGATGGGCGCGCACGAGCTGCGCAACGGCCTGTTCCAGGGGGTCGGCCTGACGACGGCCAGCCCGGACATGATCCGCGCGATGAGCCCGGAGCTGTACTTCGACTACCTGGGCATCCGCCTCAACGGCGACAAGGCCGCCCACGTCCGGGAGACCCGGATGAACTGGACCTTCACCGACCTCGACGAGACCTATGCCGTCACCCTGCGCAACGCGACGCTGACCTACCGGCCCGGCAAGAAGCACGAGCAGCCCGACGTCAGCCTGACGCTCACCAAGGCGGCGCTGGACGGGATCTCGCTGGGGCAGTCCACGTTCGACAAGGCGATCGCGGACGGCGCCATCACGGTCGCCGGGGACAAGCAGCGGCTCGTCCAGCTGCTGAGCATGCTCGACGACTTCGACGTCATGTTCGACATCGTCACCCCGTGACGTCGCGAGGATCGCACTAGACCAGGAGC
>JABFYB010000055.1 GCA_013361475.1 Hamadaea sp. | reverse complement strand
CCGAGGTACGCAACCTCGCCGTACGCCTGCAGGCCGGGGTCGATCCGGCGGCGGCGTTGCGGGCGTTCGCCGACGAACTCGACGACTACAGCTGCGACGAGGTGGTCGCGCCGCTGATCCTGCAGCTCGCCGACGCCGGCGACGGTCTGCACAACGCGCTGGTCGACATCGCCCACGCCATCCAGGAGGAGATCACCACTCGTTCCACAGTTGACAGTGAACGGGCGCGGGCGCGGTTCACCGTCAAGTTCCTCACCGTCGCCACCGCCGCCATGGCGCTCTTCGGCGCGCTCAACGCGGGCGCGGCGATGGCGTACGGGACGGTCTTCGGGCAGATCCTGCTGGCCGTGCTCGCCGGGATCTACGTCCTGCTGATGCTCTGGATCCGGTCGCTGTCGTTGCCCGAGCGCCGTCCCCGGCTCCTGGGCGGGCCGCCGCTCGACGGAGGTGCGCTGTGATCGTCGATCTGTGGGTGATCGCCGCCGCGCTGGCCGGTGGACTGGTCGGCTTCGGCGTCTACCTGGCGGTCGTCGCTTGGCGTACGCCGGAGCCGGCGCTCGGCCCGGCGCTGCGGCGCCTGCATCCGCCCGCCACCGCGGGGATGCCCGGCCTGGCCGCGCCGTCGCACGCGACGGTCGACCGGGACTGGTGGAACTGGGTCGAGCTGCCCAAGCAGGACCTGGAGATCCTCAACCGGACCCCGCAGGCGCACGCGACCACCGTCGTCTCGGTCGGCTTCGCCGCGATGCTGCTGCCCGGCCTGATCGCGGTGGCCGCCGTGATCCTCCAAGCGCCGTTCTCGCCCGCGGTCCCGCTGCTCATCTCGCTGGCGTTGGCGATCGGGGCGGGCTGGCTGACCCACCGGTCGATGCGCTCGGCGGCCCGGTCGGCGCGCTCGGAGTTCGTCCGGGCGCTGTGCACCTATGTGACGCTCGCCGCGCACCAGGTCCGGGCGGGCCATGGCGCGGTCGAGGCGATGGAGCGGGCGGCCAAGATCTGCCAGGGCTGGCCGTACGTGCGGCTTCGGTCGGCGCTGCTCACGGCGCAACTGCAGATGATCCCGCCCTGGGACGAGCTGCGGGCGCTGGCGCTGGCCATCGGCGTCGACGAACTCTCGGCGTACGCCGACATCATGCGCAGCGCCGGATCGGACGGCGCCCAGGTCTACCGGACCTTGCGCGCCCAAGCGGAATCGCTGCGCGACCAGGCACGCGTACGCGCCCTGGAGGACGCGAAGAAGCGTTCCTCCAAATTGGACATCCCGGCCACGATGCTGGTCATGGTCCTCCTGGCGTTGGCCATCTTCCCGATCATGGCCAACCTGTTCGCCCAAACCTGACGAAAGGACTTCGTTATGCTGCGCAAGCTGTACGGGCGGATCCTGGTCCTGACCTCGCCCGCCGAACGGGACCGGGGCGAGGGGCCGGTGCCCTACATCATCCTGGTCGCGTTGATCGGCATCTTGGCGGTGGCGGTCTACACCGCCCTCAACGGCATCGTGACCGGCTGGCTCGGCCACGTCCCGAAGAACCCGTGACCGGGAACCGGTTCTGGCGTCGTCCGCTCCGCGGGGAGGGGCCGGTGGAGTTCGCCATCCTCACCGGTCCCATCCTCACGCTGACCTTCATGATCGTGCAGGCCTCGCTCGTCTGGTACGCCCACTCCGTCGCGCTCGGCGCGGCGACCCAGGGCGCGAACGCGGCCCGGCTCTACGGCGCGCCACCCGCGACCGGCAACGCCGAGGCGCAACGGTTCCTCGACCAGATCGGACCGGCCCTGACCGACACGACGGTCACCACGCGGATCAGCGGTGACCGGGTGGAGGTCGTGGTCACCGGGGAGGCGCAGTCGGTGCTGCCGTGGCTGACCTTCCACGTCCGCCAGACCGCGTCCGGCCCGATCGAACGGTGGATCCCATGACCGCCGCCGGCCGCACCGGCCGCACCGCCCGCGCTGCTCACCCCGCTCGCGCCGTGAGCGCTGGATCAGGGATCTCGGTCGAATCTTGGACCAAGATTCGACCCGGATCCCTGATCCAGCGCAAAAGGAGCGGCGGACGCGTAGGGAGGCGGGCCGGGTGGAGTCGGGGGACGATCGCGGTCGAGCTGGCGATCCTCACCCCGGCGGTGCTCGCCTTCTTCGCGAGCGCGATCATCGCCGGCCGGTACGCGATCGCGAAGCAGGCCGCGGACGCGGCGTCCTTCGACGCGGCCCGGACGGCGAGCCAGGCGCGAACCGCGCGGGAGGCGACCAATCGGGCGCTGGCCGCGGCGCAGCGGTCGTTCGACGCGCAGGGCATCACCTGCCGTACGCCGGTCGACGTCGACGTCGACGTGAGCGGGTTCGGCGTACCGGTGGGGCAGCCGGCCTCCGTCCGGGTGACCGTCACCTGCGACGCCGAACTCGGCGACGTCGCGCTGCCCGGGATGCCGGGGACGATCCGGCTCAGCTCGACTTTCGTGAGTCCCCTCGACACCTACCGGACGCGGTCATGAGACGGAGTCGGGGCAGCGTCTCGGTGTTCTTCTCGATCGTCGCGACGGGCTGGGTCAGCATCCTGGTGCTGATCATCGTGGGTGGTGGCCGGGTGCGGGCGTACCAACGGGCGGACAACATCGCCGCCGAGGCCGCCCGGGTCGCCGGGCAGGCCATCGAGCTGCCGCCCGCCGTCGAGGGCGGCGAGAAACGGATCGATCCGGCGCGGGCGCGGTTGGTGGCGCAGGCCTACCTGCGGGACGCGGGAGCGACCGGGACCGTGAACGTGGCGGACGACGGGCAGACCGTCGAGGTCACCGCGACGGTCGGCTACGACAATCCCTCCGGCTTCCCCCTGCTGGGCGGCCGGACCTGGTACGCGACCGGGGCGGCGACCGCCGTGCTCCTGGTCGGGTGAGGAGGAGCCATGCGTCGGCTGGTCACCGCCTTCGCCGCCCTGCTGGGGCTGCTGTCCTTGGTGGCGGGGGCGCCGCTGCTGCTGCTCCGGGTCGGGTCGCTGCCTGATCGCGTACCCTCCTGGGCCGAGATCGGGAACGCGCTGGCCGCGCCGGACGACGGCACGCTGGTCCCGCGGATCTTGACGATCGTCGGCTGGCTGGCCTGGGCGAGTTTCGCGGCCGGGGTGCTGCTCGAGATCCCCGGGCGGCTGCGCGGCCGGGCGATCCGCGTGCGTGGCCTGCGGATGCAGCAGCGCGTCGCGGCGGCGCTCGTGGGCGCGATCCTCGCGGTCTTCACCGGCGGCGCGTTGGCCTCCGCCGCCCCGGTCGCGCGCCCGGCGGTCGTGCTGACGCTGCCGCAGGCGCCCGCTCCGCCGATCGCGACCGTAGTCCAGCCGCTGCAGACCCAGCCGGTGGTCAAGCAGGCGGTGGTCAAGCAGGCGGTGGTCATCCAACGGCCGGTCTACACCGTGAGACGGGGTGACTACCTGGGCAAGATCGCCGAGCGGTTCACCGGCGACTTCGAGCGCTATCACCAGATCGCGGCGTTGAACCCCAAGCTGGTCCGCAACCCGAACCTGATCCGTCCAGGGTGGCGGCTCACGCTTCCCGTCGACGCGCACGACCGTGGGCCGATGCGCCACGCGACGGGCCGGGTGGTCGTGCCCGCGCCGCCGAAACCACCGGCCGCGACGCCTCCGCCCACCTCGGTGTCCCCGGCCGAGTCGCCCGCCGCTTCCCCGCCGGCCGCGACGACTCCGACTGGTACGCGGAAAGCCCGGGCCGAGGAGGGCGGCGTGAGTCCGCTGCTGGCCGTGCTCGCGGGGCTCGCCGTGGCCGGTGTCCTGACCGGGCATGCCGTGCTGTGGCGGCGACGGCTCGTCCGCATCCACCGTTACCAGGTCAGCAGGCACCGCGTACGCACCCGGGTGGAACCGGTCGGCGTCGAGTGGCCGGTCGAGGTCCCGCCCGTAGTGGCGCCGACGGACGGCACGCCCGACGGCTCGGCCGAGAGCGTCCCCGGCTTGATCTACGAGCCGAAACTGCGTCGCCCGGCCGCCACCGCCGACCGGCTCGACGCCAGCCTCCGGCGGCTCGCGCTCGGTCTGCGTTCGCGGCCGGCCTGGGCGATGCCGGACATCTTCGCCGCCTGGCAGTACGCCGGTGAGCTGGGCGTGGTGCTCGCCGCGCCGTGCGGCGACCCGCCCGAGCCGTACGCCGCCCGCTCCGCCGACACCTGGGCGCTTCCGAGCGGGGCCGAATTGGACGCTCCGGACGACGCCCCGGCGCCGCTGCCCGGACTGCTGACCCTGGGCACCTGGCCGGAGGGCGGGGAGTTGCTGGTCGACAGTGAGCGTACGGGGGTGCTGACGCTGGTCGGCGATCCCGAGAACTGCGACGACCTGTTGCGGCACCTCGCGGCCGAGGCGGCGACCGCGGCCTGGGCCGACACGGCGGCCGTCCTCGTGAGCGGCTTCAACAGCACCGACACCCGGTCGCTGGGGGCGCTCAACGAGTCCCGGGTGCGGTCGATCCCGTCGGTCGAGGACGCCCTGTCCCGGGTGGCCCGCCGCGCCGTCGTCAACCGGTCGGTGCTGCGGGAGAGCGGCATCTCCGACACGATGTCGGCCCGGATCAACAGCGCCAGCGGTTCACTGTGGACGACGCACATCCTGTTCGTCGCCGACCCCTGGGGTCAGCACACCAGCGCGCTCGAGGAGCTGGACGCCCAGTTGGCCGAGTTCGGGCGGGTCGGCGTATCGGTCGTGGCGACCCATCCGACCACCACTCGCTGGTCGGTGACGGTCGACGCGGGTGGCGCGCTCGACATGCCGTGGTTGGCGTTCACCGACACGACGGCCTGCCGGCTGTCCGGAACGCAGCTCGGCGCGCTCGCCTCGACCACCGGCAATCCCGAGTACGCCGGGATGCCGATCGCGGGGGCTCGGCACCGCTCCCGGACCTGACTTCAGCTGCCGATCCCCGTCGGACCCGGCGTATTCTGACATATCGGAATCACGCTGCTAAGTGGGACGAACACGGGTATCGGGGGAGTCAATGGTAGTCACGGCGACGACGCACGCCGATCCGCACCTCGAAGCGCAGCCGTCCCACGTACGCCGGCTGCTCTCCGTCGACGTGGTTGCCGTGATTCTCTTCCTGGCGGCCGGAGTCTGGTTCACCGCCGCCCTGTGGCGTGATCCGTCCGCGACGATCACCGCCAATCGCGAGGACCAGGCCTTCTTCGAATGGCTGCTCGCCCATGCCGCGCACGCCGTGACGCACGGTCAGAGCCTGCTGTTCGCGAGCGAGCTGAACACGCCGGCCGGCGTCAACCTCATGGCGAACACCTCGATCCTCGGCCTCGCGCTGCCGCTGGCGCCGGTCACCCTCCTCGGTGGACCGGCGGTCACGTTCACCCTGATCCTCACGCTCGCCCTCGTCGGCACGCCGATCGCCTGGTACTTCGTGTTCTCGCGGCAGCTCGTCGGCAACCGCTGGGCCGCGCTCGCCGCGGCCGCCTTCTGCGGCTACGCGCCCGGCATCATGGCCCAGGCCCAGGCCCATCCCAATCTGGTCGCCCAATTCCTCGTGCCGGTGATCTTCTGGTGCGTCGTGCGCCTGCATCTCGCCCCGGTACGCCGTGGGCTGATCCTGGGTCTGCTGGTGGCGTACCAGTTCTTCATCAACGAAGAAGTGCTCTTCCTGCTGGCGCAGGCGTTGGCGATCACGGTGCTCGTGACGCTGGCGGGCACGCCCAGGCTGATCCTCGCCTCGTGGCGGCGGTCCCTCGGCGGGCTCGCCGTCACCGCGGCGGTCGCCGTCGTGCTGCTCGCGTACCCGATGTATGTCCAGTTCGCCGGCCCCCAGAGCTATCACGGCATTCCCGCGATCGTCAGCCGGTCCTTCAGCCTCGACGCGCTGTCCTATGTGTCGTTCCCGCCGGTGACGGCGTTCGGCGAGAATCCCGGCGGGGCGAAACTTGCGATCAACGCGACGGAGACGAACTCGTTCTTCGGCTGGCCGCTCCTCGTGGTGCTCGGCCTGCTGGCCTTGTGGCAGATCCGCACCCTCGCGATCCGGGTCGCCCTGGCGATCGCGGTGTGGTTCACCGTGCTGTCCTTCGGCGCGTACCCGAAGCTGGACGGGCACCGGATCGGCCCGCCCGGGCCGTGGCACGAGCTGATCAAGCTGCCGCTGTTCGACTCGGTGGTGCCGGCCCGGATGGGGCTGGCCGTCATCCCCGCGTTGGGGGTGATCATCGCGGTGAGTCTGGATCGGCTGCTGCGCCGGAGGGAGCGGCGGTGGACGTGGCCGGTGCGCGTGGCGGCCGCCGCGGCCGTGCTGTTCGCGCTGGTCCCGCTCGCCCCCAGGCCGCTCGCCGTCAGCTCGTCGACGCCGATGCCCCGCTTTCTCGCCGACGGGGCCTGGCGGGCCTACACGCCACCCGGAACAAGTCTCATGTACGCCGACCCCAGCTGGGTGGGCGACGTCGTCGCGATGCGCTGGGCGGCCACCTCGGGACTGGACTTCGCCCTGGCCCGGGGGTACTTCCTCGGCCCGGATCCCCGGTCGGCCGACCGGATCGCGATGTTCAGCACGCCGCACACCACGACGTCGGCCCGGATGCGGACCGCCGCCAAGACCGGTCAGGTGCCCCGGATCGGGTCGCTGGAGGTCGCCGGCGCCGCGAACGACTTCGACTACTGGAAAGTCGGGGCGATCTTCCTCCCGGACGGCACACCCAACGCGGCGGCACTCGCCGAGACGATTCGGCTCCTCGTCGGGCGGCCCGGTGAACGCGTCGACGATGTGCTGGTCTGGCGGATCGCGTCGTGAGGTCGCGTACGGCGAATCGGTGGGCTGTGCTGGCGGTGCTCTGCGCCAGCCTGCTGCTGGTCGCGATGGACGCCACCATTCTCAACGTCGCCCTGCCCTCGTTGATCGACGATCTGGAGCCCGACGCGTACGAGCAGCTGTGGATCATCGACATCTACGGTCTCGTCCTCGGCGGCCTGCTCATCACGGCGGGCGCGGCCGGTGACCGGTGGGGCCGCAAGACCTTCTTCCTGGTGGGCTTCCTCCTCTTCGGCGTGGCCTCGATCGTGTCGGCGACGGCGGACAGCCCTGGCCGGCTGATCGCCGGTCGGGTGTTGCTGGCGGTCGGCGGCGCGATGGTCATGCCGTCCACGTTGTCGCTCATCCGGAACGTCTTCACCGATCCCCGGGAACGCGGGACGGCGATCGGGATCTGGGCCTCCGTGGCCGGGGCGGGCGCCGCGATCGGGCCGGTGCTCGGAGGCGTCCTCGTGGAGCATTACGGCTGGTCGGCAGCGTTTTGGGTGAACGTCCCGGTGGTTATCGTGACGGTCGTCGCCGGCTGGCTCCTGCTGCCCGAGTCCCGGTCGCCGGGGCGTACGCGGCTGGACTGGCTCGGGGCGGCGCAGTCGGTCTTCGGCATGATCAGTCTCGTCTGGGGCATCAAGCATCTGGCCAGCGACGGGCTCGCCTCATCCGCCCCAGTGGCGCTGCTGGCCGGGCTGGGGCTGCTCGCCTGGTTCGCCCGGCGGCAGCTCAAGCAGACCGATCCGCTGCTCGACGTCCGCCTGTTCGCCAATCGCCCGTTCCTCGCCGGCGCGATCGCGACGCTCATGGCGATGATGGCGGTCGGGGCGGCGTACTTCCTGCTCTCCTTGTGGCTGCAGTACGTGCACGGATACAGCCCGGTCGAGGCGGGCGTACGCATGTTGCCGGGCGCCGTCGCCACCCTCGTAGGTGCGCTCACCGCCCCCTGGCTGGTACGCCGGCTCGGCGTCCACGCCATGCTCGCGCTCGGGCTGGGCGCGCTGGTCGTGGCGTTCGTCGCGCTCGCCGCACTGCCGTTGACCTACGGCGTCGCGGCGTTGGCGCTGGTCGCCTTCGGACTCGGCGACGGGCTGGCGATCACCACGACGACGTCGGTCATGATCTCGGCCGCGCCCCCGGAACGGGCGGGCAGCGCCGCAGCCGTCGAGGAGACCTGCTACGAGCTGGGAATCGGCTTCGGGGTGGCGCTGCTCGGCACCATCGCCGCCGTCGTGTACGCCTCCGGCGTCCACCAGCTTCCGTTGAGCGAACCCGGCCGGACGGCGGTCGAAGAGTCGATCGGCGGCGCCGTCCACGTCGCCCGTACGCAGGGCGCCCAGGTCAGCGCGTACATTCTCGAGGTCGCGCGGTCGGCGTACCTGCACGCGGTGACGGTGACCAGCGTGATCTCGGCGGCGCTCATCGCGATCGCGACCGTCGCGGCGCTGGCGTTGATTCCCCGCGGCTTCCGCGCGGACGCCGAACACTGAGGTTTGAATGTCGAGTTCTTGCGGGTATTCACCTGGACAACCGACGCCCGGGAGTACGCGATGGCCAGGACCGAAGCGACTCGAGCAGCGATTGAGACCGAAAGCGACCTGTGGGAGTTCGCCGCAGGACAGGTGGAACGTGGCCGCGACCTGTGGCTGACCCACCAGATGCAGATCGGTGGGGGCATCTGCGCCGCATGCGGACATGTCTACCCCTGCGACGACGCCGAGCACGCCGCGTGGCTGGTCCTCTACTGGAGCCGCCACCTCCCCTAACCCGCTTTTCCGCGCGCCCCCCGCTTTCCGCGC
>JABFYB010000801.1 GCA_013361475.1 Hamadaea sp. | reverse complement strand
CCAGCGCTCTATACGCCAGCCGGGTGATCATCTAATGTGCTGCCTCATGGCCGACGTGACGCTGTGGCAGCGGATCAAGGACGATGGTTTCCGGCCGCCCGCCGGGTATCCGGTCGACGAGCTGATCGCCGAGCTGGAGCACATGCTCACGTACGCCGACTCCCGCCTGCGTGACGACCTCGCGTTCGAGATCCTCGGCGAGTGGATCCAGCTCGGCGTGTGCGATCACGATCTGCCCGGGTTGGGCGACCGGATGGCGGCCGGGCTGCTGCGCGGCATCGGCGAGGTGGGCACCGACTCCGTCTTCGGGCGCAGTTTCTCCGCCGTCGTGCTGGGCCTCGTGGTGGAACGCGACAACGCGGTGCACCGCCTCGGCCCGGCCGACCTGAGCCGCTGGATCGGCGGCTTCACCATGTGGTGGGAGCTGGAGGGCGACCTGCGCGGCGCGGTCGACGCCCAGCGGGGCTGGGCGCACGCGCTCGCCCATGGCGCGGACGCGATCGCCTCGCTGGCTCGCAGTCGCCTCCTCGGCACCGCCCAGGCGCGGGCGCTCCTGGGCAGCATCGTGATCCGGCTGCGGACCACCGACGGCTGGGCCCTGCTCGCCTCCGAGGACGACCGGCTGGCGTACGCGACGATGGCGCTCCTCCATCGGGGTGATCTGTCGGCGGCGGACCTCGACGAGGTCATCGCCCCGCTGCAGACGCTGGGCCGGCAGCGTCTGCGGGTCGACCTCGATCCGGAGGCCTGTGCCTGGATCAACTCGCTGAACTGGCTGCGGGCGCTTTACCTGCAGCTCAGTCTCGGCGTGCAGGCGATGCCCTGGTACGCCCCCGACAGCCACTTCGACCGCCCGATTCCGCAGCGGGAGCAGATGCTCGCCGTGGTCGAGACGGCACTACGGGAGTACTCCAGCTGGTTCGCCGACCGCTGACGGGCTTGCCGGGAGGCGCTACCGTAGTGCGCATGTCCGTCGTGGCCGCGTACCGGTGGTTGTTCGCCCTGCTGGGCGTCACCGTGGCCGCGGCCGGATTCGCCGGCCCCACCGCCGTCGGCGCGATCGTCGGCGGGTTGGCCGCGGCGGCCGTCGTCTCGATCGTCGTCGTCCAGCTCGCCCACCGGTCCGTTCCCGCTCCCGTCCGCGCCCGCCAGACGATGCGGCATTGGGAGCGCCGGGAGACCCCGCTGCGGCTGACCGACCCCGACGCCCCCGGTCGCGCCCGCCCCCGAGCCCCGTCCGCCTGACCCGCCCCACCAGGGCGTTCCGCGTCCACCGTCAGGCTTTCTCTCCCGTCAAGGGGCTCTTTCCATGCATCCGATCGACAGCGCGGCTCAGGCCGCGCAAAATCTCCTCGTCCACCTCGCGGCCCTGCTCACCCCGGTGGGTGGCACGGCCGCCGCGATCGTCCTGGCCACGGTCCTCCTCCGGCTCGCGTTGCATCCGCTCACCCGCTCAGCGGTACGCACAGAGCGCGCGAAGGCAGCGCTCGCGCCGAAGCTCGCACCCCTCCGCAAGAAGTACGCCGACGATCCCACGACCCTGATGGAGAAGACCCTCGAACTGCACCGGGTGGAGGGGATCTCGCCGTTCGCGGGGTTCCTGCCGCTGCTGGCGCAGACGCCCTTCTTCATCGTCCTGTTCCACCTCTACAACAGCTCCACGATCGGCGGCCGGCCGAATGCGCTGCTCTCCGACACCTTGTTCGGGGCGCCGCTGAGTGCCCGGTTCCTCGCCCAGTTCAGTGCTCTCGGCGTATCCATCTGGATCTTCGCCGGACTTTTCGCGGCCTTGGCGTCGGTCGCGTGGCTGATGTCCCGGCGGTCCGCGCGATTGCTGTCGTTGGCGGACCCGCCGCCCACCGGACTGCTCGCGGCCTTGCCGCGCGTCCTGCCGTTCACCGTGCTGATCAGCGCGATCTGGCTGCCGCTGGCCGCGGTCCTGGCGTTGCTGACCACGACGGCCTGGACGGCGGCCGAGAACACACTGCTCAAGCGAGGCATGCCAACAGCGCCTCCGGCGCGCCGGTAGGGGTGGACAAACAGGGCGCTCGCCCGCGAAAATGCCTCGCGTCGCGCAAACGCGGCGGGGCGCGAGCGTCCTGCCCTCACCCCTGCCCGCGCGGCGAGAGGGAGCGAACCGGTGAGCGTGGACCAGGATTTCGGCGGCGATCACACCGGGACCACGTTGTGGCGCGACGGCTGGCCGGTCTACGACCGCGGGGAGACGGTCTGCGTCGTCGGAGCCGGGCCGAGCGGGCTGACCGCGATCAAGAACCTCAAGGAGGCCGGGTTCGGCGTCGACTGCTACGAGCGCGAGACCGGCGTCGGCGGCGCGTGGAACTGGCGGCACGATCGCAGCCCGGTGTACGCGAGCACGCACCTGATCTCGTCGAAGCCGCTGACCCAGTTCCCCGACTTCCCGATGCCGGACGACTGGCCGGACTACCCGCACCACGCGCTCGTCCTGTCCTATCTGGAGCGTTACGCCGACCACTTCGAGCTGCGGCCGCACATCTGGTTCGGCACCGAGGTCGTGAAGGTCGAGCCGGCCGACAACGGCAAGTGGGACGTCACGACCCGCAGCACCAGCAAGTACGGCGGCGCCGAACGCATCCACCGGTACGCCGGCGTGATCGTGGCCAACGGGCACAACTGGTCACCGAAGATGCCCGCGTACGAGGGGATCGAGGACTATCGCGGCAACGTGCTGCACGCGAGCGCCTACAAGGATTCCGCCCAGTTGCGCGGTCGCCGCGTCCTCGTGGTGGGCGGCGGCAACACCGGCTGCGACATCGCGGTCGAAGCTGCGCAACAGGCGGCCCGCTGCTGGCACTCGACCCGCCGCGGCTACTGGTACGCCCCGAAGTACGTCCTCGGCCGCCCGACCGACCAGGTCAACGACCAGTTGCTGGCGCTGCGGGCGCCGATGCGGCTGCGGCAGTGGTTCGCCCACCGGACGCTGAAACTGGCGGTCGGCGACGTGACCCGATTCGGCCTGCCCAAGCCCGACCACAAGATCTACCAGAGCCACCCGGTCGTCAACAGCCAGCTGCTGTACTACGTCGGGCACGGCGGGATCACGCCGGTGCCGGAGATCGCCCGGTTCCACCGGAACTCCGTCGAGCTGACCGACGGCCGCCAGATCGAGCCGGACCTCGTCGTGCTCGCCACCGGCTACCTGCCCCGGTTCGACTTCCTGGAGCCGGAACTGCTCGGCATCGACCAGCGCGGCAAACCCACGCTCTACCTGCACACCTTCCCGCGTCGCCACCCGACCCTCGCGGTCGCCGGACTCGTGCAGCCGGACGCCGGAGTGTTCCCGCTCGCCCACTGGCAGGCCGTCGTCTTCGCCCGCTACCTGCGCGCCCGGCAGACCGCGCCGCAGCGGGCCGCCGAATTCGGCCGCCGCGTGGAAAAGGAGGCGGCCGGCACCTGGCACGAAGGGCGTACCACCGACTCGACCCGGCACTGGTTCGAGGTCAGCCACGGTCTCTACCTGCGCGAGCTGCAGCGGGCCATCGACACCCTGAAAGGATCGCGATGACCGTCTCGGTGCTGCGGCTCAAGGAGTGGGCCCACCCGGTCACCCCGGTACGCCGGGAGGTGCTCAGCGCCACGCCGGAACTCGACGAAGGCCGGCCGCCGGTGCTGTTCGTGCCCGGCTTCGGCCACGGCGCCTGGGCGTACGCCGAGCACTGGCTGGAGCACACGGCGGCGCGCGGCTTCCCGGCGTACGCCGTGAGCCCGCGCGGGCACGGGGCGAGCGAAGCGGCCCCGAAAGCGGACCTCCGGGCGTACGCCCACGACGTCGTGCAGGTCGCCGCCAGTCTGCCCCGGAAGGCGGTCCTCGCCGGACACGGCGCCGGAGCGCTCGTCGTCACGCACGCGCTGGCCCGGTATCCCGCCCGAGCGGCGGTCCTGCTCTCGCCGGTGCTGGGCGGCGTCTCCGCCGCACTGCGCAACCCCGGACTGGTGCTGCCCGCCTTGTTCGGCGGCGGACTACGGCTGCCCGCCGGTCAACTGTTCAGCCGCGAACTTCCGGCCGCCGCCGCGCGCGCGTACGCCAAACGCATGGGTCGAGCCAGTACGCGGGCGCAGTGGCAACTGTTGCGCGGAGTCACCCCGGAACGAGCCGTCGGCGACCCGCCCGTGCTGGTCGTGGGCAGCCCCGACGACAAGATCGTCTCACCCGCCGCGTTGAAGGACGCCGCCCGGGCGTACGGGGGAGCCCCGCTGCTCTTCCCCGGCATGGGCCACGACCTGATGCTGGACGGGCGCTGGCGAGAGCCGATCGACGCCATCCTCGACTGGCTCGAAAAGTCCCACTAACGCCCCGCGTTTTCCGCCCGATCATGAACTAACGGTCGTGATCGACCGGCGTGTCGTGTCCCTGGCGTCCTGATCGATCCCCTGGCATCGTGATCGATTCGGCCGCCCCGGCCATCTCCGTGATCATGGCCCCAGGGGAACGATCATGGTGCTGCGGACACGACACACCGGTCGATCACGCACATAAGTTCATGATCGCGCAGACGGGGGACGGGGGATGGGGGACGGCGAGCGCGAGGCGAGCGGCGCGAGGCGAGCGGGTGGGCGCGAGGCGCGAGGGTGGGCGCGAGGCGCGAGGGTGACGGGGTTAGACGACGGCGCCGTCGTCGGGCAGGTCGGGTTCGTCGGGGCCGCCTGGTCGCAGCCGCATGATGAGCAGCGCCGCTCCGCCGATGATGCCGAGCAGGCCCAGCACCATGCCGGATTGGTCGCCGAGCGGCAGCAGGTCCGGTTTGAAGAACAGCAGCAGTCCGGCGATGATCGCGATGACGCCGATGATCGCCTGCGCCGAGATGCGCGGCAGCGGGGGCGGCGGTGGGGGGACGAAGGGTTCTTCGTCGTCCGGCAGGTCGGCGCCGAACGTGTCGAGCCCGTCGAGCAGCGACGGTTCGGGCCGGTTGAGGATCGGCCCGTTGGCCGGGAAGACGGGTCCGGTGGGCCCGGCCGGTTCGGCCGGCGCGGCCGGGGACGGCGAGGCGGTGGGGGCGGGAGCGATGTCTTCGCTCTCCGGCCAGGTCACCTCGGCGGGCGCAGCGTCGTAACTAGCGACAATCTGCGCAAAAGCGGCATCTACCTGATCCGAGGAGCGCCCGTCAGGGTCGCCGACCACAGACATCAGGCCCTCCCTCAGGTCGAACGTGGTCGCGCCGGACCGGCCGCGGGAAGACGGGGCGGTGGACGCGGGGACATTTCAGTGTGACACGGGGGGAGCGAGATTGTGCAGTGCGTTGTGGCGGGTCGCATCCGCTGCATAGGCTCTGACTGCACTCCTGGCGGCTCGCCCAAGCGGCTCCCAGGCGGGAAGGATCACTGAGGCACGCCGACGTCACGGAGAGGACCACGTGTTCTACTGGCTGCTCAAGTACGTCATCCTCGGGCCGGTGCTGCGGCTGGTGTTCCGGCCGCAGGTCGAGGGGCTCGACAACGTGCCCAGGCAGGGCCCCGCGATTCTGGCCAGCAATCATCTGTCCTTCTCGGACTCCATCTTCATGCCGCTGGTCGTGCCGCGGAAGGTGACCTTCGTGGCCAAGGCGGAGTACTTCACGGAGAAGGGCATCAAGGGCCGGCTCAAGAAGATGTTCTTCGTCGGCACCGGCACCATCCCGGTCGACCGGTCCGGTGGGCGGGCCGCCCAGGCCGCGCTCGACACGCAGTTGCGCGTACTGCGGTCCGGGGAGCTGGCCGGGATCTATCCGGAGGGCACCCGCTCGCCCGACGGGCGGCTCTATCGCGGCAAGACCGGCGTCGCCCGGCTGGCGCTGGAGAGCGGCGCTCCGGTGATCCCGGTGGCGATGCTCAACGCCGATGAGGTTCAGCCGCCGGGCAAGGTCCTCCCCAAGATCATGCGGGTCAAGATCCGCTTCGGCGCGCCGCTGGACTTCAGCCGGTACGCGGGGATGGCGGGGGAGCGGTTCGTGGAACGGGCCGTCACCGACGAGATCATGTACGAGCTGATGGAGCTGTCCGGACGCGAATACGTCGACCTCTACGCCGCCAAGGTGAAGTCCCAGCCGGTGGCCGCCCCCGTGCAACCGGCCGTGGTGTAGCCGGGCCGTCACGGCAGGAGCCGGGGCGCGCCGTTTCGTTCGGCGAAGGCGCGTACTTGGTGCTCCACCTCGGATCGGCGGGGATCTCGGGTCGGCAGCACTCGCAACGCGGCCGACAGCGCCAGCACCTCGTCGCTGGGCGTACCGATCTTGGCGTAGCACGCGGCGGCGGCCAGGTAGTGCCCGCCGGACTCGGCCGGGTCCTCGGCGAGCGCGCCCGCGACGGTCGCCAGGGCCGCTTCGATCCACGGCGTACGCCGGGTGGACCGCTCGAACATGGTCCGCGCCTCGGCAGCCGCCGCCGGGCCGAGGAGAGCGGCCGCGTGCGCCGCACCGGCGACCCACTCGCCGAATCCGATCATCTCGGTGGTGGCCCAGTCCGCCTTCAGCTCGGCGAGCAGGGCCGCGGCGTCGTCGGGGCGGCCTTGCAGGACCCGGCAGAAGGCGGCATGCGCCACCGTCGAGCGCAGTACGCGATGGAAGCCCGAGCGGCGGGCGGCGGCCGTCACGGTCTCGACCGGGTCTTCGCCGTCGGCGAGGACGGGTTCCCCGCGCAGCACCCGCATCCAGGCCGCGATGGCGATGGTGTGCAGGTCCCACTCGTCCGTCGGCCGGCGCATCACCGCTGTCGTCGCTGAGATGGCGCTGGGCCAGTCCCCGGCCATGTACGCGTTCTGCGCTTGTTCGTTGAAGCTGGGGGCCAATCCGTGCCCGCTCGACGACGTCCCCCGGCTCTCGGCCAGCAACCGGTCGCCGCCGGCGACGTCGCCTTCCTCGGTCAGCGCCCACGCGAGGTTGCCGGCCGCCCGGCGGAAACTGCTCAGCCGGTTCTCCCGGCAGAAGCCGGTGACCTCCGTCAGCTCGATGAGCCCGTCGTCCTCGCCCTTCAGGTACTTGGCCAGGCCGATCGTGATGCGCGCGTTGGCCTGCGCCTCGACCAGCCCGAGCCGGTCGGCGATGCCGAGCGCGCGGTCGGCGGCGGCCAGGGCGTCGGCCGACTCGTAGTCCATCATCCGGACGCGGGCGAGTTCGAGCAGCGCTTCGGCCTTCTCCGGGCTGTCCGGCAGCTCCTCGGAGTAGGCCGCGGCCCGGTCGAGCCAGCGCAGCGTCTCGTCGCGGTCCGCGCGGAACCAGGCGGCCGTCCCGAGCAGCGTGCAGGCCCGTGCCATGCCGCCGACATCGCCCGCCGCCTCCAGCCGGGTCAACAGGTCGCTCAGGCGCTGCGGGCCACCGGTGTCCAGGAAGGCGTCGCGGTCCGCGAACAGCTCCAGCTCGAGGGACAACAGCTCGACGGCCAGGTCCGGGTCCAGCTTCAGGCTCAACGCCCGGTTCACGATCGTGCGGGCCTGATCCAGAGCGTGCAGCGCGTACGCCCGACGAGCGGCCAGATGCAGTGCGTCGCGGGCGGTCGGTGCGTACGGAGACGGATCGAGGCCGATGGTCCGGGCGATCTCATGCGCCGTCCACCGATGGTTCGCCAGCACCTCGGCCAGTTCGTCGGTGCGACCGTCGCTCATGGACTGCAGCCAGTCGGCGGCGCGCTGATGGCGCACCACCCGCTCCGCCCGGGGCAGCCGTTGGTAGCAGACGTCGCGGACGAGGATGTGCCGGAAGGCGAACTCCTGCTCGCCGGACATGCTGGAGACCGGCCGCTCCTGAACGAGATCGCGCTGCTCCAGGCGATGCAGTGAGCGGGCCGCCGCCTCGGCCGTCACCCCGACCGCGGCCGCGATCGCGCCGGGCCAGAACTGCGTGCCGACGACCGCGGCCGCCTGTAGGACCGTGCGGTCGTGGGGATCGAGCAGGTCCAGCCGGTTGGCGATGACGGCCTGGACGGTCTGCGGCATCGGATTCGCCGCGCCGGGCTCCAGCGGGAAAGCGGACTTCTCCGGCTGGAGGTCACCGCGGTCCACCAGCATCCGCGCGTACTCGTGGGCGTAGAGGGGATTGCCGCCGGCCAGTTCCACCAGGGGTTCGAGCCCGGTCGAGGGGAACACCGCCTGGCCGAACATCTGCGCGTACATGGTGGAGATGTCGCTGTCGCGCATCGGGCCCAGCGAGATGGAGAACGCGCCCGTGATCGCACTGGTCCAGGCGGGATTGCGTTCACGCAGTTCGGGGCGGGCGGTGGTGATCACCATGAGCGGCAGCTCCTTGCCCGCTCCGCACAGCATCTCGACGAAGCGCAGCATCGCCTCGTCGGCCCAGTGCATGTCCTCGAAGACCACGACGGTCGGACCCTGGGCGGCGAGCAGTTGCAGGAATCGGCGCCAGGCCGACTCCGTCTCCGCCGGTGCGAGCCGAGCCGCGGGCAGGCCCAGCAATGGACCCATCGCCTCGGCCAGCCGGGCCGCTTCGAGAGGCTCAGCCAGAGCGTGCAGAGCGGCGAACAGCTTTACGCGTACCGTCGTGTCGTCGTCGGTGTCCAGGATGCTCACCTGAGACTTGACGATCTCCGCGAGGGCCGCGTAGGTGACGTTCTCACCGAACGGCGGGCAGTGACCGGTGAGCCAGCGCACCGGCGGGCCGGGCAGCCGCCGCGCGTAGCGCGACAACTCGCGGAGCAGGCGGCTCTTGCCGATGCCCGCGTTGCCGAAGACCGTGACCAACTGCAGCGAGCAGTCGCTCAGCATGCGGTGCAGCGCGGTCGTCAGGATGCCGCGTTCGTGGTCGCGGTCGATCATCGGCGTCGACTCGTCGCGTTCGCCGAGCCGCACCCGCCGCGCCGCCTTCGCCAGCCAGAGTTGGCTCGCCTCGCGTTTGCCCTTCAGCAGAGCGGGTGGCTGCTGCTGGTAGTCGATCTCGTTCCGCGTCGCGTCGAAGGTCGGCGAGTCGACGACCACGCCGCCGACCGGGCAGACCGCCTGCAGCCGCGAGGCGGTGTTGACGACGTCGCCGGCGACGAAGCCCTGCCCGCCCTCCCGGGCCGCGTCGAGGTCGACCAGGGCCTGGCCGGAGGCGACGCCGACGCGGAAGGTGAGGTCGCCGACCGCGCCCTCGCGGCCGCCCAGCACCCGCTGGACCTCCAGGCCGGCGCGCACGGCGCGGAGCGCGTCGTTCTCAGTGGCGACCGGCGCTCCGAAGACGGCCATCACGGCGTCGCCGATGTACTTCTCCAGGACGCCGCCGTACTGCCGCACCACCTTGCGCACCGCGGCGAAGTACTCGTTCTGGGTGCCCCGCACCTGCTCGGGGTCCAGATGCTCGGCATAGGGCGTGAAGTCCACCATGTCGACGAACAGGATCGTGACCTGCCGCCGGTCCTCCCGGGGGACCGTCAGGGCGACCCCGATCCGGGCGCCACAGCCGGTGCAGAACGCGCCGCCGGGCGAGAGCTTGCGGCCACATTGGTAGCAGGAAACAGACAGACTCGATCCGCAGCCGCCGCAGAAGGCGTCCTCCGCTCCGGCCACTCGCGAGCAGTTTGGGCAGGTGAGGGAAATCTTTCACTCCAAGGGGGTGGGCGTCCAGTATCCGCGATACCCCCGCCGCGAGCCAGCAGGTGTGTAGGTAAAACGACAAGGTGCAGCACAGATCCGCCGTGATGGTTACAGTTCTGCCAGCCCGATGGGCAAATCATGCGCGAGGGAGGCTGCGCGGTGCTGGTGCGACTTGCGGCAGAGTGGACGGATCCGTTCGGGATCGCTCATTACGCCGGAGATGTCGTTGACATCGACGCAATCACCCTCGCTGAGCTAGAGGAGCAGGGAGTGGTTGAGGACGTCGACGGCGTTCCGGAGGACTGGAACGGGCCAGGCGAGCAGGAAGAGCAGGCCGAGCCGCAGTGGAACGGCCCGGGCAGCGCGGACGAAGCCGACGGCGACGCCGGCGAGTCCGAGGATGCCGCGGAAGAGTGACTGACAGCGGGGCGCCAGGCCGATCGGCCTGGCGCCCCGCTCAGTCTCGAGAGTCGAGTCGATCCGCTGAGGCGTTCGCCCCGGCGAGTGCTCTCAGCGGTCGGCCATCCCGGCCCGGCGGCGCAACGACGCCAGGTCGGTGACCACGATCCGCCGGCCCTCGGTCCGCAGCCAGCCTCGGCTGGCGAACGAGCCGATCGCCTGGTTGACGCTCTGCCGGGAACCACCGGCCATCTCGGCCAGCTGGCTCTGGTTCAGCTCGATGGTGATCATCGGCGCCTGGCTCTCGCCCGCCAGCCGCACCAAGGTCTTCGCGACCCGGCCCGGCAGGTCGAGGAAGACGTAGTCGGCGTTCTGGTCGGTCAGCCGCCGGATCAGCGCGCCCAGCGACCGCATGACCGCGTCGAGGATGCGCGGGTGCGTGTGGACCAACTCCATGAACGCACCACGGCTCAGGGCCAGCGCGGAGCAGTCCTCCAGCGCCTCGGCCGAGGCCGAACGGGCCGAACCGTCCAGAAGCGACACCTCGCCGAAGACGTCCGGCGGCCGCATGACCGACAACACCGCGCGTTCCCCCGTCGGGGCGGTGCGGAACACGGCCACGCTGCCCCGCTTGAGCACGATCAGCGACTCACCCGGGTCGTTCTCCACGAACAGCAGTTGCCCGCGACGGTACGTCCGCGGCACGGCGGCTGCGATCAGCCGTTGCCGCGCATCCGGTTCCAGGCCCGCGAACATCTCCACGCCGGTGAGCGCATCAGCCGGCTCCGGAAGCCGCATCTCCACGGCGCCACCCCTCCCCGCCGGCTTAAGCATTGCCGGTCTTCCTGTCGGGCCACACCGATCCGGTGCGGCCGCCATCCCAGATCATCGTCTGCCGACCGGGTGTTGTACACCCCCAGGTGGCGGTCATGCATGCCACTCCCGGGTTATCGTCGGCGATGGATCTGCTGCGAGGATGCCATAATCCGGCCCATGTGCGTACGCACGCGGTGCGACAACGCCCGCACGAAGCGCTACGGCCACGGAATCCCCCATGGGCGCTGACGATACGGTGCGGTCCGCCTTGCGCACGGCATGGCATCTTCCGCCGGACGGCTGCACTCGACTGTCCGGAGGGATGACCTCAGCCACCTGGTCGGTGCGCGTCGGCTCCCGCCGGGGGTGCGTACCGCTTTCGAGGCCGGGCTGGTGCTCGCCGAACGACTCTGCGCCGCCGATGTGGACGCCGGTCCGCCGGTACGCACCGTGACCTCTTCGCGCGCTTCTTCGCCGCCGGATCAGGGTTCCGGGTCGAATCTTGGGTCAAGATTCGACCGAGATCGCTGATCCAGCGTTGGGCGTCGGAGTGGGTGGCGCCGGGCGTCGGAGTGGAGTCAGGACTTCTCGCGCAGGTGCGCCAGCACCAACGGATCGATCCGGCCCGGGATCATGCGCTCCTCCAGGTTCTCGATTCCGGCCCAGTCGGCCAGTGCGACGTCGAGGTCGGCGTCGGCGTGGCCGCGGTCGGCCAGCAGTGCGCGTACCTCCTCGGCGAGGTCGCCGGTCAGGTCCAGCAACGAGTCCGGATCGGCCTTCTCGAACAGCAGCGCGTGGAGGTCGAGCAGCCGGCTCAGTTCGCCGCACGGATCGGGGTGGTCGTCCACCCGCAGGTCGACGGCGACATCGCTCGTCCCGCCGTAACCGGCGCCGGGCGCGACGACGTAGACCGCCGCGCTCTGCCGCCCCCGGCGGTCGCCCCCGGCGGCGTCGCCCGCGCTCAGCGCCCGCACCAATCGCCGGGCCAACGCCATCGCCGAGTCGCCCGGCGTACCGTGCTCGCTGGCGAGGAAGGCGTCCCGCATCGCGTCCACGACCTCCGGCCCGGTGAGGATGTTCCCCTGGACGGCGTACCCGTCACCGGCGACGCCGCCCGCCCATTCGTGGCAGGCCGGTCCGGTGTAGGTCGCCCCCTCGCCGAACTTGCCGACCACGCCCAGCTGCCGTTGGTCGCGCCCGGGGTCGGCCGCGGTCAATCCGGCCACGACCTCCGCCGCCGCCACCTGCGTACCCAGTAGTGTGAGCCCCTGCGGGCGGTAGGCCAGGTTCGCGTAGGACTGGGTGGCGAGCGCGCCGACCCCGGCCTGAGCGGCCGGGACGACCGCCCCCGCGGCCAGGAACTTGCTGGCCACCGCGACACCGTGGGCCAGCCCGTCGCTGGAGCGCGCAACGATCGAGAAGGTCATGCCGGAACAGTAAGGGGACTCATGCCGTACCGCTACTTCTACGACTGTGAGTTCATCGAGGACGGGATCACGATCGACCTGGTCTCGATCGGCGTCGTGGACGAGCACGGCCGCGAGTTCTACGCGATCTCCAGCCAGTTCGACCCCACCAAGGCCATCCCCTGGGTACGCAAGAACGTGCTCGACAAGCTGCCGTCGCCGGGCAATCCGGCGTGGCGCTCCCGGGAACGGCTCCGGGACGACCTGCTGGCGTTCCTGACCGAGCCGTTGCAGGCGGACCCGGACGGCGAGCTGGAGCTGTGGGCCTGGTACGCCGCCTACGATCATGTCGCGCTCGCCCAGCTCTGGGGCAACATGCAGGCTTTGCCCAGGATCATCCCACGCTTCACCAAGGATCTGCGCCAGTTGTGGGACGACGCGGGCCGCCCGCCGCTGCCGTCCGCCGAAGCGGCACGGCACGACGCTCTGGTCGACGCGCGGCACAACCTCGCGCGGTGGCAGGCCATGACAGGTTTCCGGCAAGTTACCGGAAAGTAGCCACCAGTTCGCCCGGGGCGAGTGGAAAGAGCCCAGCTAGGGGCGATACAGTGCGCAATTGCGGCCCGCCCCGGGCCGGCAGCGTCGCCGATCATGTTGCTCTGGGGCTCCACCACGGGCTTGGTATATGCACCCTCGAAAGGGATCGAGATGCGTATCGGTGTTCTCACCGGCGGGGGCGACTGCCCCGGTCTCAATGCAGTCATCCGCGCGGTCGTCCGCAAGGGTGTGGGAACCTACGGGCACGAGTTCGTCGGGTTCAAGGACGGCTGGAAGGGCCCGCTGGAGGGTCTGACGAAGCCGCTCGGCGTCCAGGAGGTGCGGGGCATCCTCCCGCGCGGCGGCACGATCCTCGGCTCGTCCCGGACCAACCCGTTCAAGATCGAGGGCGGCGTCGAGCGGATCAAGAAGAACCTCGCGGAGATGGGCGTCGACGCCCTCGTCGCGATCGGTGGCGAGGACACCCTCGGCGTGGCGACCAAGCTCCACGAGCTGGGCGTCAAGGTGGTCGGCGTCCCGAAGACGATCGACAACGACCTCGGCGCCACCGACTACACGTTCGGCTTCGACACCGCCGTGAACATCGCGATGGAGGCGATCGACCGCCTGCACACCACGGCCGAGTCGCACCACCGCACCGTCGTGGTCGAGGTCATGGGCCGCCACGCCGGCTGGATCGCCCTCCACTCGGGCCTCGCCGGCGGCGCCAACGTCATCCTCATCCCCGAGCGGCCGTTCGACCTGGAGAAGGTCGTCGACCACGTGGAGAACCGCTTCCGCACCAACTACTCGCCGATCATCGTGGTCGCCGAGGGCGCGGTCCCGGCCGAAGGCGACATGGTCACCCTCGGCGGCGAACTCGACGCGTTCGGCCACGTCCGCCTCGGCGGCATCGGCACCTGGCTCGCCGAGCAGATCGAGAAGCGTACGGGCAAGGAGGCGCGGGCCGTCGTGCTCGGCCACACCCAGCGCGGTGGTACGCCGACGGCGTTCGACCGGGTCCTCGCGACGCGCTTCGGGCTGCACGCCATCGACGCGGCGCACGAGGGGGACTGGGGCAAGATGGTCGGCCTCGCCGGCACCGACATCGTCCGGGTTCCGCTCGTCGAGGCCACTCGTGAGCTCAAGACCGTTCCGGTCGAGAAGTACGCCGAGGCGGAGGTTCTGTTCGGCTGAGGCCGTGAAGATGGGGGGCGGAGTGACCCGCTCCGGGCGGTCAGGCTTGATCCCTGCGCGGGTCACTCCGCCCCCCATCGCATTTGTCGCTGCCGTGGGTGCTTGGGCTAGTGGGGTTGGACGGGATGGGTATGCACACCGTTGCCGTAGTGGGTGCGGGCAAGATCGGTGAGGTTCTCCTCTCCGGTCTGGTGAAAGCGGGCTGGCCCGTCGACCGTTTGATCGCTACTGCTCGCAGACCTGAGCGGGCCGACGAGCTTCGTTCGCGCTATGGCGTTCGGGTGCTGGACAACGCCGAGGCTGTCGCGGCGGCGGATGTCATCGCGGTCGCGGTGAAGCCGCAGGACGCGGGTGCGCTGATGACTGACCTTGGGCCGCTCATCAGCCCGGACAAGCTTTTGGTGTCGCTTTGCGCGGGTCTCCCGACGGCGTTTTTCGCCAAGTATCTGCGCGAGGGTGTGCCGGTCGTTCGGGTCATGACGAATACGCCGGCGCTTGTCGATGAGGCGATGACCGCTATTTCGGCGGGCGCGCACGCCACCGCTCAGCATCTCGCGCTCGCGGAGGAGATGTTCCGGCCGCTGGGGCGGACCATTCGGCTGCCGGAGTCGCAGCAGGACGCGGTCACCGCGTTGAGCGGGTCGGGGCCGGCGTACTTCTACTTCCTGGTCGAGGCCATGACCGATGCGGGGATCCTGCTCGGGTTGCCGCGGCAGGTGGCGCACGACCTGATCGTGCAGACCGCCATCGGGTCGGCGGTCATGCTGCGCGACTCGGGGGAGCACCCGGTCAAGCTGCGTGAGGCGGTCACCTCGCCGGCCGGCACGACGATCTCGGCCATCCGCGAGCTGGAGAACCACGGCGTACGTGCGGCGTTGCTCGCCGCGCTCGAAGCGGCCCGGGACCGGGCGCGCGAACTGGCCGCCCAGAACACCTGACGACAGACCGTCACCCAGGCGTGGGTGGGATGCCCGGATTGCGTGAATGAATCCGGTTCAGCCTTCCGTCTCGGACCGGCACCGCCTTACCGTCGGTTCAGGTCCGAACACAGTGGAGGCGATCATGCGTCGAGCAGTCATCTTCTCGGGCACGGTTCTCGCCGTACTCGCGGTATCTTCCCCCTCGTACGCGTTCGCTCATAACGCGGTGCGAAACCCGGTCTGGCACGCCGTTCTCGACGTTCTGACGCTCGCGGTGGTCAGCGCTCCACTGTGGACGGCGTACGCCTGGGGCGGGCGGCGGCGTGGCGCCCTGGTGGCGTTGATCGGGCTCGTCCAACTCCCCGTCGCCGTGATCGGGTTCGTCCCGATCGCCAATCCCGTGCTGCACACGGTCCTCTTCGGATTCGCCCTGACCGTGACCGTGGCCTCGATCGTCTCCGTCCGCCGGCTGTCGCGAGCCGGCCGGGAGACACCCGTACGCGCCGGACACTGACCCGCAAGTCGTCCGGCGCACCTATCCCGCTGTCGGCCGCGGTTGTGTGAGGGGCAACCGTGGTCGACGGCGGCCGACTGCGTTGATCAGGGCGCCGCGGAATCGATCAGGACGCTGCGGACACGACACGCCGGTCGATCATGACCGAAGGTTCATGATCGGCGGGACGGGACGCGGCGGGACGGGACGCGGCGGGGGCAGGAGGGTCAGGAGGACGGTTGCGTCGGGGCAGCCCGGCTGGGGATCGGTCCAGGAGCCGTCCGGCTGCCGATAGGCCGTCCAGCGACAGTGCGCTTCGTCGGCGTACCCCCAGGCCATGAAGATCTCGCTGCCGCTGAAGCGATAGACGCCGACGGTCGCGACTCGCGCGGACTCCGGGCGGCTGTAGTAGGTGGCGTGCAGGCCGGGCACCCGGAGGCCCTCGACGGTGACGTCGAAGGCCTCCCGGTGCGGCCGGTACAGCGCGAGGTCGGGCCTCACGGGCAGCCCGAGCCGGTGCAGTGGCGGGCGGCGGCGAGTTTGTCGCGCAGCGCGTCGCCGAGCTTGCGATCGGCGTCGGAGACCTTGCCGTGCAGGACGTTCGTCAGCTCGCCCGGATCGGTGTCCGTGTGGTACAGCTCGCGGAACGTGATCTTGCCCTGCTCGTCGTAGTTCTCGAGGTAGTGCGCCTTGCCGTCCCACAGCGCGGCCCAGGTCGGCACCTTCGAGTTCTTGAGGTCGTACCAGTACTCGGTCAGGACCGGCCCCGGCCGCGCGGGGCCGAGCAGCGACCGCCCGTCCAGCTTGCCGCCGCTCGCGCCGGCCGCCGCCATCAGCGTCGGCATGATGTCCACACTGCTGGCCATCCGGTGGTCGGCGCCCGCGGTCACGTGCCCGTCCCACCGCAGCAGCAGGGGTACGCGCACCGACGGCAGGTAGCCCACGAACTTCTCGGTACGCCCGTGCTCACCCCAGAGGTAGCCGTTGTCGCTGGTGTAGATGACGATGGTGTTCTTCAGGACGCCGCGCGAGGTGAGATCGCTGAGGAGCGAGTCGATCGAGTCGTCGACGCTGAGCAGCGTACGCAGCATCTTGTGGCAGATCTCGTCGTAGGCGGCCGGGTCCGGCTTGGTCCACTTGAGCCAGATCGGCTTGTCGGAGACGTCGGACTCGCCGGACTGGAGGCACTTGCCGACGTCGGCCTTGGCGTACTTCGGCTCCGGAGTGGACGGCCGGTGCGGGGCGTACGGGGCGTAGTAGGCGAACCACGGCTTGCCGCCCGCCTGGTCGAAGCCCCGGAGCCAGCCCTTCAGCTTGTTCGCGTACCAGGTCGTGGAGTAGGCGTTCACCCATTCCAGCTTGCCGTCGGTGTAGGTCTTGAAGCCCTGGTAGCCGCCGTGCATGGCGCTGTAGTGATCCCACCCCGGCGGGGCGGAGTCCAACGGCCACGAGTTCAGGAACTTGCCCGCCATCGCCGTCCGGTAGCCCGCCTTGCGTAGCAGCACCGGCAGCAGCTCGCTCTGGTGCACCTTCGGCCCGTCGGTCTGCAGGTGCACGTCGGTGTTGTGGGGGTACTGGCCGGTCAGCATGCTCGCCCGGCTCGGGCAGCAGGACGGGATGCTGACCGTCGCGCGGTCGAAGTTCCGGGCGCCCTGGAGCCACTTCATGGTCTTGGGCATGACCCGCATGGTGTCCCAGCGCTGGTCGTCGGTGTTGATCAGCAGGATGTTGGGCTTGGCCGCCTCCGGCACTGTTCCGGCGACTGCCGCGGCCCCTGCGGCCCCGCCGCCTACGGCGGCTGCTGCTGCGCCCGCCAATGCGAGCGCTACTACGATAAGTGGACGAATACGCACAAATCACCAGTGTTCCGCGCGATCATGAACTTACGTGCGTGCTCGCCCGGCGTGTCGTGTGACCAGCACCATGATCGTTCCTTTTCGCAGGTGATCACCTGTCGGGATGCACCCGGGCGGTCGCCGTGGTTTCCCATCGCCGCACTAGGCTGCTGGCATGCGTACGGCTTCCCGTCCCGAGTGGCACCAGCTCCGGCATCCGGGCTTCGAACAGAAGATCAGGACTGCGGCCGACCCGGCCGAGGCCGCTGCCCTCGGCCTCGACGAGTGGCGCAAGCTGCCGCGGGCGCAGATGCCGCCGTGGGCGGACTACTCCGAGGTCGAGCAGGTCTCGAAGGTGCTGGAGGGCGTGCCCTCCATCGTCGCGCCCTACGAGGTCGAGCAGCTGCGGATGCGCCTGGCCGAGGTCTGCGAGGGGCGGGCGTTCCTGCTCCAGGGCGGGGACTGCGCCGAGACCTTCGCCGACAACACCGAGGAGCACCTCCTCGCCAACGCCCGGACGCTGCTCCAGATGGCGGTCGTCCTGACCTACGGGGCGTCGCTGCCGGTCGTCAAGGTGGCCCGGGTCGCCGGGCAGTACACCAAGCCGCGGTCGTCGGACACCGACGCGCTCGGGCTGCCGGCGTACCGGGGTGACATGATCAACTCCCTGGAGGCGACCGAATCGGCGCGGGTCGCCGACCCCCAGCGCATGATCCGGGCGTACGCCAACGCCGCCGCCGCGATGAACATGCTGCGCGCGTACCTGGGTGGGGGCCTGGCCGACCTGCACGCGGTGCACGACTGGAACCGGGACTTCGTGCGTACCTCGGCCTTCGGCGAGCGGTACGAGGCGATCGCCCGCGAGATCGACCGGGCGCTGGCCTTCATCAACGCCTGCGGGATGACCGACGACGAGGCGCTGCGCACCGTCACCCTCTACGCCTCCCATGAGGCGTTGGCGCTGGAGTACGACCGGGCGCTGACCCGGATCTCGGACAGCCGCGCGTTCGGTCTCTCCGGCCACCTGCTCTGGATCGGCAACCGGACGCGGCAGCTCGACAGCGCGCACCTCGACTTCGTCTCGCGGATCGCGAACCCGATCGGCGTGAAGATCGACCACAAGATCCCGTCCTCGGAGCTGCTGGAGATCTGCGAGAAGCTGAACCCGGAGAACATCCCGGGCCGCCTCACGCTGACCTGCCGGATGGGCAACCACTTCGTCCGGGACGCGTTGCCGCGCATCATCGAGGTCGTCCGCGACGCCGGGCACAAGGTGGTGTGGCAATGCGACCCGATGCACGGCAACACCCACGAGTCGTCCAACGGCTACAAGACCCGGCACTTCGACCGGATCGTCGACGAGGTGCTCGGCTACTTCGAGGTCCACAAGATGATGGGCACCCATCCGGGCGGCATCCACATCGAGCTGACCGGCGAGGACGTCACCGAGTGTCTCGGCGGCGCGCAGGCGATCGAGGACGCCGACTTGGCCACCCGGTACGAGACGGCGTGCGACCCGCGCCTGAACACCCAGCAGTCGCTGGAACTGGCCTTCCTCGTCGCGGAGATGCTCCGTGGCTGACTTCGTCGTAGATCTCCGGTCGGACACGGTGACCCGGCCGTCCGCCGGCATGCGCGAGGCGATGATGGCCGCCGAGGTCGGCGACGACGTCTTCGGCGACGATCCCACCGTCATCGAGCTGGAGCGCCGGGTCGCCCAGCTGCTCGGGCACGAGGCCGCCCTGTTCGCCCCATCCGGGACGATGGCCAACCAGATCTGCCTCCAGACCCTGGTGCCGCCGACCTACGAGCTGCTCTGCGACGCCGGTGCGCATATCGTGACCTACGAGCTGGCGGCGGCCGCCACGTTCGGTGGCATCAGTACGCGTACGTGGACGCCGGGCGGCAGCTCGCTCAACCTGGACCTCATCGAGTCGCTGGTCATGCCGGACGGATACCGGGCAGCCGTCACCCGGGCCATCGCCGTCGAGCAGACCTACGGCCGGGACGGCGGCACGATCGTCCCGTTCGCCTCGCTCGAAGGGCTGCGTGGGGTCGCCGACCGGGCCGGTGTCGCGTTGCACTGCGACGGCGCACGGATCTGGCACGCCTCGGTCGCGACCGGCATCCCTCTGGCCACCTATGGCGGGCTTTTCGACACGGTGAGCGTCTGCCTCTCCAAGGGCCTCGGTGCTCCGGTGGGTTCGGTGCTGGTCAGCTCGGCGGAGAACGTCGAGCGGGCGCGGCTGATCCGCAAGCGGCTGGGCGGCGGCATGCGCCAGGTCGGCATCCTCGCGGCCGCCGGCTTGTACGCCCTCGACCACAACCTGCCGCGGCTGGCTCTCGACCACGCGAAGGCGCAGCGGCTGGCGGAGGCGCTGTCGGCGTACGGCGTCTGCGACCCGTCGTCGGTCGAGACCAACATGGTCATGCTGGACCTGCGTAAGGCCGCCCTCGACGGGCCGTCCCTGGCTCGGGCCGCGACCGAGGAAGGCGTCCTGTGCGCTGCGGTCGGGCCGCGTACGGTCCGGCTCATCCCGCATCTGGACGTCGACGACGCCGGGATCGACCGGGCGATCGAGGTCTTCTCCGCGCTGCTCAAGTAACCCGGCTCGGCACATGATCTAGGCGCGAAACGGTCGCCCAGGCCGCCCTTTCTCGCCTAGATCGACTCGATCGCGCCGGGCAGAGGTGATCTTGAACGGGAAACGCCGCCGCGGCGACGCCACCGATTCAAGATCAACGTGCCCGCGCGGGCGGACCCATGCGTAATCGTGGCGAAAGCCACCAACGGGACGAGGCTCAGCGCGGCGACCATGAGCGTGACCGTGCCCCAAGCGATGGCGGTCCCGGCGACGATCGCGCCGAAGCCGCCGAGCGTGGCGACGGGCGCCCAGCGCCAGCGCGTACGCCGGGCGACCAGCTCGCCGCCGACGACGACCGGCAGGAGCACGAGCACGGTCAGGGCGATCCCGACGAGGGCCGCCGCCAGGATCATGAATGGGCCGGCGAGCGGGCCACCGGGGTCGGCGCCGGTGATGGCGGCAACGACGAACAAGGCCAGGTACGCCAGAGCGGCCGTCACCGGGTACAGGACCCAGGCGACGGCCGCGCCGAGCAGGTAACGCACGAGCCACACGCGCGTCAGCCTAGCGAACGGGCTGGTCAGGCCTCCGGATGCTCGGTGACGTTCTGGAGGTAGAGCTGCTCGCCGAGCGTCTCGAGCAGGTCGAGCTGCGTCTCCAGGTAGTCGATGTGGTGCTCCTCGTCCTCGAGGATGTCCTCGAAGATGTTGGCCGAGGTGACGTCGCCGACCGAGCGCATGTACTCGATGCCGCGCCGGAGCCGTTCGATCGCCTCCTCCTCGATCTTCATGTCGCACTTGAACTGCTCTTTGACCGTCTCGCCGATGCGCAGCGGGAACAGCTTCTGGAAGTTCGGCAGGCCGTCGAGGAAGAGGATGCGCTCGGCCAGCCGGTCGGCGTGCTTCATCTCGTCGATCGACTCGTGCCGGGTGTACTTCGCCAGCTTCGTGAAGCCCCAGTTCTCCTGCATGCGGTAGTGCAGCCAGTACTGGTTGATGGCGGTCAACTCCGCCGTGAGCTGCTCGTTGAGGAATTCGATGACGCGAGCGTCGCCTTGCATGGCGTGTGAACCTCCCGGTGAGATATCCCGGAAGGCAATCTACGCGTGTATGTCCGAAACATCGCGCTAAGAGATGAAACGGCGCGCCGAGAGGTGAGCGGGGGTCAAGCAGGCACGGCGGAGAAATAGTCTTCGATCATGTCGCGCAGCCGGTCGTGGCAGGTGAAGCAGTTGGTGCCCGCTTCACACTCGTCGCCGATCTTCTCCAGGTCGTGCGCGCCGCACTGGATGGCCGAGTGAACCTCTTCTTCACTCACTCGGTTGCAGATGCACGCGTACACCGGGGTCCTTCCTGAGGGGCGGTTAGCCTTGCCTCAGTAAGGGTGCCCTAAAACCCCAGCTCACGCAAGATGTGGTGACACACTGCGCAGTGCCGCGAGATCGTCGGCGTGGGTCTCGCCGGGCGTCTCCACGATCACGGGAAGGCCGGCCGCCGCCGGATGCGCCATCAACTCCCGGAACGGCTCCAGCCCGATCATGCCCTTGCCGATGGCTTCGTGCCGGTCGCGGGTCGACCCCAGCGGATCCTTGGAATCGTTGGCGTGCACCAGCTCCAGCCGTCCTGGGCCGACCGCCTCGACCAGGGCGTCGAGGGTGGCCGTCATGCCGCCGGGGGTCACCAGGTCGTGCCCGGCCGCCCAGGCGTGGCAGGTGTCGAAGCAGACTCCGAGGGCCGGGTGGTGATCGACGGCGGCGAAGTACTCCGCCAGGTGTTCCACTCGGGCCGCCAGCGACCGGCCGCCGCCCGCCGAGGGTTCGACCAGCAACCGCGGCCAGCCCGCCGCCTGGGATTTGTCCAGCAGCGGCAGGAGCGCCTCGCGTACCTGCTTCCAAGCCTGATCCGTGTGGCTGGGGTCGACCGAGCTGCCCGCATGGAAGACCACCCCGCGGGCGCCGATGGCCTTGCCGCGGATCAGTGCGTGGGAGATCGCGGCCTCCGACTGGGTGACCGTCGCGGGCGTCGGCGAACCCAGATTGACCAGCAGGGGAGCGTGGATGAACGACGGGATGCCCCGCTCGGCGCAGCCCGCCAGGAAGGCGCCGTCCTGCGCCGGGTCCCCGGCCGACTGCCGCCAGCTGCGGGCGTTGCCGATGTACACCTGCACCGAGCCGGCGTCGAGTTGGTCGACGTAGGCCAAGGCCGACTTCGCCAGCCCGCCGGCCGTGAAGGAGTGGACGCCGATCATCAGACGACTCGGCAGCGGATGACGATCTGCTGCCCCTGGTTGACCATCGTGCCCGGCTTGGGATCCATGTCCCGGACCCAGCCGTTCTCGCCCATCTGCCCGTCCACCTGTACGCCGAGCCCCATGCTCTCGAGCTGGCGCTTCGCGTCGCCGCAGCCCCAGTTCATCACGTCGGGCAGGGCGAACGAGGTCGGGTTCTCGCTGACCGTCAGGGTGATCGTCTGGTCCTTCTCAGCGCCGGAGCCGTCCACCGGGTTCTGCGCGATGACCTGGCCGTTGGGCTTGTCGGACTTCTGGAAGGTGATGGCGACCTTCAGCCCCATCCCCTCCAGCGTGGCCCGGGCGGCGGCCTGGTCCTGACCGACCACGTTCGGCACGGTCAACGGGGCCTTGCCCTTGCTGAGGATGAGCGTCACCTTGTCGCCCGGCTTCAGCTCGGTCCCCACGGTCGGCTGGACCGCGATGACGGTGTTGGCCGGCGCGGTGTCGCTGTACTGGGCGGTGCCCTTGACCGGCTGGAGCTTCACCGCCGACAGGTCGACGACGGCCAGCTCCCACGTCTTGCCGACGATGTCCGGCACCTGGTAGCGCTCGGGGCCGAGGGACAGCGTCATGTTGATGTCGCTGCCCTTGACGACCCGCTCGCCGGGCGGCGGATCCTGCTCCAGGACGGTGTCCTTCTTGATCTCCTCGCTGAACCGGCCCTGGTCGAAGTGCGCGGTGAAGCCGGCCTTGCGCGCCAGCGCCTCGGCGGCGGCCCGGTCGAGCCCGGTCAGCTTCGGGGCGGCCTCGTAGCGGCCGAAGCCGAGCCACCAGCCGCCGACCAGCACCAGCAGAGCCAGCACGACCAGGCTGGCGGTCAGCGCCATCCGGCCCCGGGGCGAGCCCTTCACCCGGGCGTACGCGTCGCGGGCGCGCTCGACGAGCGTCGGGTCCTCGTCGGCGTACTGCGGCTGGGGGGCGGGCCGGGCGCGGCCGGCCGGGCCGGGCGAGGGCAGCCGGGCCCAGGACGGGCGGTCCGACGGCCGGACCTGCCCGACGACCACCGTCGGCTGGGCGGACGGCCGGGCGCGGGCGGCGGCGGCGATGATCACCTCGCGGGCCTGTTGCACCTCGGTGAGCAGGGCGCCCGCGTCGGTCGGCCGCAACGCGGGATCACGACGGGTCGCGCGGGCCACGAGATCGTCGGCGATCGGCGGCAGCCCCGGCACGAACCGCGACGGCGGCGGCACGTCGCGGTCTACGTGCTGCCAGGCGATGTCGACCGGGCGGTCGCCGTCGTAGGGGACACGTCCGGTGAGCATTTCGAACAGGACGATGCCGGCCGCGTACACGTCGGACCGGGGATCGGCGACGCCGCTGGTCACCAGCTCGGGAGCCACGTACGCCACGGTGGCCATGAGCTGACCGGAACCGTCGTCGGTGCTGGCCGCGACCGCACGCGCGAGCCCGAAGTCGGCCACCTTCACGACGGCGTCGACGAGCTCGGCCGAGCCGCCCGGGGCCTCGGCGATCAGCACGTTCTCCGGCTTCACGTCCCGGTGCACCAGACCGGCCCGGTGCGCGGTGGCGATCGCGGCGAGCATCTGCTCCAGCACGGCAAGCGCCTCGACAGGGGCGAGGCGGCGGCGCTCGGTCAGCATGTCGCGCAGCGTCCGGCCGCGGACGTATTCCATCACCAGGTAGGGCAGCCCGTTGTGGTTGCCCTGGTCGTAGACCGCGACTACGTTCGGGTGGGTCAGCCGGGCGACGGTCTTCGCCTCGTCGGTGAACCGCTCGACGAACTGCGGATCGGCGGCCCGGCCAGTGTGGATGATCTTGATAGCGACAGTTCGCTCAAGACGTTCGTCGGTCGCGGTGTAGACAGTCGCCATCCCGCCGCGGGCTACCCGCCCGCGGATGCGGTAGCGGCCGTCCAGCAGCGACCCGAGGAGATTGTCGGCGACCTGAGTGTCCATCGGCGTGCAGTCTAAGTCAGTCTTGGCCGTCCAGACACCATTGGGCCGTTGGGCTGGGCCGGAGCGCGCCGCGCCGATGGGCTCGATCACCGGGTGACCCCGGGTCCCGGGCTCTCCGTCGACCCTGACGTGGGTGTGGGCGAAGTCACACCGGAGGGGGACGGGGACGGCGTACCGCTGGGGCTGGGGCTGGCCGACGTGCCAGGACTCGGCGGCTGCGTACAGCTGCAGGTGGGCACGGGTGCGGGCGTGGGCACCGGCGGCTTCGGCGTCTTCGTGGTCGCGTGCGGTCGCTTGGTCACCTGCGCGGTCGCCGGAGCCGACGTGGGAAGCGTCACCGGCACGGGAGACCGCAGAATCTGGGACGGCGCAGGTGCGGCGTGCGCCGGCAGGCCGGCCGGGGGCGTGCCAGGATCGAGCAACGCCCGCATCCCGGTGATCATCGCGAGGACGCCGCCGGCCGACAGCGCCAGCAGCACCAGTCCGGCCGCCGCCAACGTCATGCGCTGCCGGGCGGGGGAGCGTACGGGATCAGTCGGGCGTGGGCCCGTGAGCCGGGCGCGTCGATGCCCCTTCGGCGGCGGTGGCGCGACGGCCCGGGGCGCACGCAACTCCACCTCGGTCTCGGACCACGAGTCGGCCCAGGGGTCGGCGGCCGCTCCGTCGGGCGTACCGGAGCGCTTGCGCAAGTCGTACCGGACCGAACGCCAGGCGCCGGCCACCTCTCGCTGGATCACACGCAGGGGGTTCACGTCGTGGTTCCTCGGGTGCGGGATCCCGGCCGGGCCGATGGAGCGGCCCGCCGAATGTGGGATCGTGTACGGGTGACTGAGAACGTCTCAACGTGGGTGAACCTCCCCGACGTGGCCGAGCGCTTCGGCGTGCCGATCACGAAGGTCCACCAGTGGCGGAAGGAAGGCGCGCTGCTGGCCGTGCGCCGAGACGGCGTCCTGCAGGTGCCGGCGGAGCTGGTGGCGAACGACACCGTGCTCAAGCACCTCCCCGGCGTGCTGACGTTGCTGCGGGACGCCGGGTACAACGACGAAGAGGCGTTGCGGTGGCTCTACACCGCCGACGACACCCTTCCGGGCACGCCCGCGCAGGCGCTCGGCGGTGACCTGGCGCGCGAGGTCAAGCGCCGCGCGCAGGCGCTCGCCTTCTAGTGCGCCTGACCTACCTCGCCGTGCTGGCGGGCTGCCTGCTCTGCGCCCTCTGGCTGGAACCCGTGCTGCGCGTGGGGGTGTTGCGCCAGGTCCGTCGCCTGGCGCTCACCGTCGCGCCGGTCGCGGCCGTGTTCCTGCTGTGGGACCTGGCCGCGGTCCACTCCGGCTGGTGGTCCTTCGACGCCGCGCAGATCCTAGGGGTACGCCTGCCCGGCGGGCTGCCGTTGGAGGAGGCGCTCTTCTTCGTGGTGGTGCCGCTGTGCGCGATCCTCGGCTACGAGGCCGTCCGGGGTGTGCTGAAGCGGTGACCTACACGGTTTCGGCGATCCTCGGGGTGCTGGCCGCCGTCGTGGTCGACCTCTGGATTCTGCGTACGCGATTGCTGACCGGCGTGGTGTTCTGGGCGACCTACCCGATCGTGCTGCTGTTCCAGTTGCTGTCCAACGGCGTGCTCACCGGACGCGGCGTCGTCCGGTACGCCGACTGGACCGTCCTGGGCCTGCGGATCGCGTACGCGCCGGTGGAGGATCTGCTGTTCGGCTTCGCGTTGGTGCTGCTCACGCTGTCCGTCTGGGTCTGGCTCGGACGGCGTACGCCAGCAGGGCGATGACCGCCGCGAGCGCGGCGAAGGCCCCGGGTCCCTTGGTGAGCACGGCCAGCCCCAATCCGTTGGGCAGCACCAGGAAACACAGCCCGATCGTGACGGCGGCCCGCGTCTTCGTCCACGCCTCGGGTCGCCGGGGAGCCTGTTGGGCGAGCCGCCGGGAGTGCGGTACAGCGGCCAGGACGGCCAGCGGCGCCAGGGCGTACCAGGGGTAGAAGACGGGTCCGAGGACCGCCAGTGCCGCCAGCACCCATCCGCAGGCGGCGATCACCGTCGCGGCCGGCGCCTTCCAGGCTTTCCTCACGGCGTACAAGCTGATGAGCAGGAGGGCGATCAGGCCGAGCGCGCGGGCCACCGTGACGGACGCGGACATCGCGTCGATCCCGAAGGCGCGGAGCAGGTAGCCGACCGCCATTCCCGCGCCGGTCGGCAGCGAGGTCCACTGCTGGAGGTCGCCGGTGTCCCGCAGGCCGTGCACCCAGCCGAGACCGAGGCCGGAGGCGAGGGTGAGCGCGGCGAACGTGGCGACGCTCGCCAAGAGCGCGGCCCATCGTTGCCGCCACGGCGGTAGCAGGAGCAGCACGAACGGCAGGGCGACCACGGCGGTGACCTTGATCGCGACCGCGCCGCCGAGCAGTATCCCGGCGATGAGCCAGTCGTTCCCGCGCCTGCTCGCGGCGGCCGCCAGCGCTGCCACGATGAGCCCGGCCATCACGGCGTCGTTGTGCGCCCCGGAGACCGCGTGGATCGCGATCAGCGGGGTGAGGAGGCCGAGCCACCGGGCCCCGCCACGGCCGAGGCGGTTCAGGCCCCAGCCGAGCAGGGCGAGCCCGCCCAGCGCGATCAGCCGGAGCACGGTGACCGCGATCGTCAGTTGCGTGTCGAGATCGTTCGAGACGAACTTCGCGATCGCCACCGCGACTCCACTCAGGACGATCGCGAGCGGGCCGTACGGAGTCGGCGTGTGCCACCAGAGTTCCGGCACACTGGGCGTCCACAGGCAGCCGCCGTCGGCGACGCCGAGCTTGTAGGGATCGAGCCCGGCCAGCCAGATGTCGCCCTGACACGCGTACGCGTAGACGTCCCGGCTGGCCAGCGGCGGCGCGAGCAGCAACGGGGCGAACCACAGCACACTCGGGTTCCTGCCACGCCACCAGATCACGGCGAACGCCGCCGTCGCCAGCAGCCACAGGAGCAGCCCGAGCTGGAACCGGCCGCTGGTCGACCCCAGCCCCTCGAGGCGCAACGTGGGCGCGGGATCACCCGACGGCAGGGCGCCCGCCAGCCAGGCCGCGACCGCCAGCACCGCCGTCGTCGCCAGCCCCGCTGCCCTTGCTCGCCCCGCTCGCACCCGCTCGCCCCTCCCTGCCCCGCCCTGCCCCGCCCGCTCTGCCCGCTCTGCCCGCTCTGCCCGCTCTGCCCGCTCTTTCCGCGCGATCATGAACTAACGGTCGTGATCGACCGGCGTGTCGTGTCCGCCACACCATGATCGATCCCGCCGGACCCTGATCGACAACGGCCTGCCGCCGCGGACATGGTCGCATCCGCGTACGGCGTGGTGCCGCATGGCACACTGCCCGGATGGAGATCAGCCGGCGTCGCCTGCCCGTCCTCGTCGCCGTGGCGTCGGTGCTGATCGTGGTCCTCGCGACCATGCTGGGCTTCTGCGCCGGACGCTCGACGGACAGCCCGGCGCCGTCGGCGACCTCCGCAGCGCCGGTGGCGAGTGCGAAGACGCCCGTCTCCGGCTTGCCGACGATCGCCGTCGCCAAGCTGCCGCAACAGGCACGCGACACCCTGGTGCTGATCGACAAGGGCGGGCCGTATCCGTACGACCGGGACGGGATCGTCTTCGGCAACAACGAACGTCTGCTGCCGCAGCAGGCGCGCGGCTACTACCACGAGTACACGGTCCCAACCCCGGGGTCACGGGATCGTGGCGCGCGAAGGCTGGTCGTCGGCCAGGCCGGCGACATCTACTACACCGACGACCACTACGAGTCGTTCCGGCAGGTGCTCAGGTAGCCCGCCGGGTGCTGGCGTCCGCGAGCCGCAGCAGCATCCGCTCGCCGTCGGCATCCAACTCCGCGCCGTGCAGGGCGTCCAGGGCCGCGGCGGTCAATTCCGCGATTCTCTCCTCGGTACGCGCGAGAGCACCCGTGCCGACGATGATCTCGCGAAGCGTGGCGACGCCCGCGGCGTCCAGTTCCGGGCTGCCGAGCCGGTCGAGGAGCGCCGCCCGCTCAGCGGGGGTGGCCCGGTCGAGCGCGGCGGCGATGAGGTAGGTGCGCTTGCCTTCGCGTAGGTCGTCCCCGGCCGGTTTGCCGGTGACGACGGGGTCGCCGAAGACGCCGAGGATGTCGTCGCGCAGCTGGAAGGCCTCACCCAGCGGTACGCCGAACCCCGAGTACGCCACCCGCAGCGCCACCGGTGCGTCGGCGATCGCCGCGCCGAGCAGCAACGGTCGTTCGACGGTGTACTTCGCCGACTTGTAGCGGGCCACCGTCCCGGCCCGGCGCATCGAGGTGTCCCCAGTCGCCTGGGTGAGCACGTCGAGGTACTGCCCGGCGGTCACCTCCGTCCGCATCGCGTCGAAGACCGGTCGGCAGCGGGCCAGCGTCACCGGGTCCAGCCCGCCCGCGTGCAGCAGTTCGTCCGACCAGACCAGGCAGGCGTCGCCGAGCAGGATCGCGGCGGACGCGCCGAAGTCGGCGGGTTCACCGTGCCAGGCGTTCTTGAGGTGGAGTTCGCTGAACCGCCGATGGGCGGCCGGTTCGCCGCGCCGGGTGTCGGAACGGTCGATGAGATCGTCGTGGATCAGGGCGCTGGCCTGCACCAGCTCCAGCGCCGAGACGGAGGCCACGACGGCGTCCGAGTCGGCTCCGCCCGCCGCCCGATATCCCCAGTACGCGAACGCCGGCCGCAGTCGCTTGCCGCCGCCCAGGACCAGCGCGTCGATCGCGTCGGAGACGGGGGCCAGCTCGGGGTCGATCGCGAGGAGCTGGGCCCGCCGATCGGTGAGGAACGCGCGCAGCGCCCCGTCCACCCGGCGGCGCAGATCCGCCTCGTCGGTAGGGTGGGGCGCCGCCGGTGAAGTCACGCCCCAAACTTAGACGCCACCCGCTCCCTGCATTGATCCGGGCCGGTTCCCGGTGTCGTAGGTCTCGGGTAGGTTCGCGGTTGTGACTGTTATCGCTGATCATGTCGCGGAACAGCTCGAGCCCTACCGTGGCGAGCTGACGGGCTACTGCTACCGGATGCTCGGCTCGGGCTTCGAGGCCGAGGACGCCGTGCAGGAGACCATGGTGCGGGCGTGGAAGGCGTACGACCGGTTCGAGGGGCGCTCGGCCCTGCGGTCCTGGCTGTATCGCATCGCCACCAACGTCTGCCTCGACATGCTCGGGGGCAGCCAGCGCCGGGCGCGGCCGATGGATCTGGGGCCGGCGTCGACCGCGGCCGGGATGCCCGACGCGCCGCTGCCGGAGCCGACCTGGCTGCTGCCGGTGCCGGACAGCCAGGTGTTGCCGTCGAGCGGCGATCCCGCCGACGTCGCGGTCGCGCGGGACAGCATCCGGCTCGCCTTCGTGGCGGCGTTGCAGCACCTCGCGCCCCGGCAGCGGGCCGTGCTCATCCTGCGCGAGGTGCTCCAGTGGTCGGCGGCGGAGACGGCCGACCTGCTCGACACCAGCGTCGCCTCGGTCAACAGCGCGCTCCAGCGGGCGCGGGCGACGCTCGCGACGGTCGACACGGCCCAGACCGACACGCTGGACGCCCTCGACCCGGCTCAGCAGGAGTTCCTGGGCAAATACGTCGCGGCCTTCGAGAGTTACGACCTCGACACGCTGGCCAAGCTGCTGCACGAGGACGTCGTTCTCTCGATGCCGCCGCTGGAGATGTGGCTGCGCGGCCCGGAGGAGATCCGCGCCTGGATGCTCGGCACCGGCAACGGCTGCCGCAACTCCCGGCTGATCCCGACCGCCGCGAACGGCAGCCCGGCGTTCGGGCAGTACCGGCCGGCCGCGAACGGCCAGGGGCACGAGCCGTGGGCGTTGATCATCCTCGAAATCGCCGACGGCAAGATCGCTTACGTGAACAACTTCCTGGACACCGATCGGCTGTTCCCGCTGTTCGGCCTGCCGTCCCGGCTCGACTGACCCGTCCCTTCGGGGCGCCGATCCCGGGTCAGCGGAGCGGGAGGACGTCGGCCAGGCCGATCAGGGAGAGCAGCGCGACCAGCCCCGGGCTCGCACCGCTGATCTGGATACGCCGCCCCCGCCGCCGGGCGGCCAGGTGCAGCCGGGCCAGGGCGTCGACGGTGACGGCGTCCGGGCGATGGACCGCGCTGACGTCGAACTCCACCACCCCGTCGACGGCGTCGAGCAGGATCTCCAACCGGTCGCAGAGCCCCGGGATGTCGGCGCGGGCCAGCCCCGGGCCGAGCGCCCAGACGACCGGCTCGGGTAACGGCGCCTCGGGGCTGCGCACGGTCGGGCCTCCTGTCGTCGGGTTCACCACTACTGACGACCGGGACGCCCAGAACTCATCGCCGTCGGCGGGATCCGTCGGCAAGAACCGTGGGCAGTGGCCACCGATTGGGACGGATGCGGACGTTTGTCCTGGTCGGCGCTAGAGTACGGGCATGACCCTGGGCGCCCCCTCGACCTTCCCCGGCGACCGGCCGACCGTGGGACACCTGCTCGCCTCGCCGGAGCCGACGATCTCGTTCGAGTTCTTCGCGCCCAAG
>JABFYB010000697.1 GCA_013361475.1 Hamadaea sp. | reverse complement strand
TTCTGGAGGACGGCCTGCATCGTGGCGCGCGGCCCATGACTGGCCAGCTCCGCCCGGGCCGCGAGGTAGCTGGTGACGAACCGTTGGTCGCCGGCCAGGTCGGCGAAGACCGGGGTGAACTCCAGCAGCGCGCCGGGACGGGTGCGTTCCTGGGCCGCCAGTGGTAGCAGCTGGCCTGCTCGCCGGTCGTTGACGGTGCGGGCGTTCTCGCCCAGGCCGCCTTCGAGGAACCTGCTCCACGCGGCGAGCACCAGGACACAGCAGTCGATCGGCCCGCCGGCGGCGAGCTGGTGGCGAAGCACGGGAAGCACGAACTTGGGCAGCCGGTCGGACCCGTCCACCGCCAGGCGCTCGAGGGTGTCGCGTACCCCCTCACCGGCGAACCGTTCGATCAGCTGGTCGCAGTATGCCGGCAGGTCGACGCCGGGCACCGGCTGCAGCGTCGGCATGGCTTCGGCGTCCATGTAGCGGCGCAGGAAGGCGACGTAGACCGGGTCCTGGCACACGTCGTGGACCCACGTCTGCCCGTCGAGCAGCCCGAGGTAGCACATCGCCTGGTGCGAGGCGTTGAGGAGGCGCAGCTTCATCAGCTCGTACGGCTCCACGTCCGGAACGACCTGCACACCCACCGACGCCAGGTCGGGCCGGCCGGTCGGGAACTCGTCCTCGACGACCCACTGGATGAAGCTTTCCGACTGCAGAGCCCACCGGTCGTCGATGCCGTACGCGTCGTGCACCGCCTGGCTCGTCTGTGCCGTCGGCGCCGGGGTGATCCGGTCGACCATGGAGCAGGGGAAACTGACCGTGGCGTCGATCCACTCGGCGAGCTGGGAGTCTCGGGATCGGGCGAACGCGACGACGGCCTTCTTCGCGACGTGTCCGTTGCCTTGAATGTTGTCGCAGGTCACCACCGTGAACGGGGGGATGCCTCGGTCTCGGCGCAGCCGCAACGCCTCGGTGAGGTATCCGAAAGCGCTGTGCGGCGGGTTGGCCCCGGCCAGGTCGCGGAGGGTCAGTTCGTCGTGCGGGTCGAACTCGCCGGTCGCGTCGTCGACGCCGTAGCCGCCTTCGGTGATGGTCAGCGTGACGATCCGGGTGGACTCGGCGGTGAGGACGTCCAGCACAGCGGCCGGGTCGTCGGGGGCGTACAGGTAGCGGATCAGCGTGCCGATCACGCGGGACTCCTGGCTCCCGTCGGGCGCGTTGGTCGTGAGGGTGTAGAGACCGTCCTGGGCGACGGCCGCGTCGCGTGCGGCGGCGTCCTGCGGCAGCAGACCCACGCCGCACACGCCCCAGCCGGTTTCGCCGGTGGCCGCGATCGCGTCGAGGTAGACCTGCTGGTGGGCGCGGTGGAACCCGCCGACGCCGAAGTGGACGATGCCGACCTGAAGCGCTGAGCGGTCGTAGGCCGGGGTCGCCACGCGTGGGTCGAGTCGGTCGATGGTCGCAGCTGTCAGCTCAGTCACGGTGTGACGCACCTTTCGCGGATCGGTGTCACGAACGTCTCGCGCACGCGCGAGCTCGGCCGCCACGAGCCGTGCCGCGTAGGCCTGGCCTTCATGATGCAACGGACTGAAGCCGGCCGTCGCTACAGCAGTTCAGCAGCTTCGCTCAGCGTCAGGTGCAGTTCGTCGACGAGCCCCGCGGCGGGCAGGCCTCGAACAACAAGCCAGGCGCGCGGTCCCGGCTCCGCGAAGCGCGGGCTCTCCTGGCCCGCATCGAAGATCTAGTGGTACGCGGACGGCATCGCCCGGATCTCACCGATCTCGGGGCGGCGAGCCGAACGGAGGCGACCGTGCTCGCCCACGAGTCCGGCCTCCTCTGACGGTCAGGCCGGCGGGTCGTCTCGATAGAGAGCCTCTTTCAGGCCGCGCCCGCCCCACCGAGTCGCAACGAGGTCGGGCCGTGGGCGCGTCGGCTTGGGCACCCAGCCGGACTGTCTAGTGTCGGGCGGCTCCTTGTCCCAGTCGCCCATCAGCCCAAAGAGACCTCGATCGTCGCCGGACGGATCGTCGCAGCGTTCCACGACCACAGTCGAAGGATAGAAACGGGTCTCCTGCGCGGAGTCACAGTCATCGGTTCTGGATGCGACCAGTGCACCGCATTCGGCGCAGGCTACGCACGGACTCCAGCCCACCAGAGACCAGCAGCCGGTGAGAACCAGTTCGTGAACGAATCGGGTGCCCCGTACGTCGCCGGGCGAGAGGACGTAGGTGCCGGCGACCTGATCCCGGCCGTACGCCGCCTGGTCGATCGCATAGGTGCCGGGGTCGAGCCGCGGAGGATTCACGTGGTGGCAGTCCAGCAGTAGCCAGTGCGGCCCCGGGTGCAGTTCGACCTGCCGAACCGGCACGCTGAGCTCGTTCCCGCACGTCGCGCAGCGAAAGATCTCCACTACGGCAGTGTCCCAGCGCGCGCCGGAACAACGCATCTGAAAAACCGCTGTGGAATCGGCGGCCGGACGGCATCTCGGGTGACGCGCTCCTCGGATTCCGGCCCCGGCCGCCGCCTCACGACGCGTGCTACGGCGTCAGACCAATTCGGGAACCCGCAGGTGAGCCAGCGCGAGTTCGAACTCGGCCACCTCGACGATTTCGAGCCCCGCCTGCTGGGCGATCCTGTTCCGCAGCGACTGGCCGACCTCCCGGGTCCGGGCCACCGCCGCCGAGCTCTCGTACACCACCGTCGACACCGCCTGCCCGGTGTCGCGGTCGACCAGTAGGCTCGCGCTGCAGAATCCCGGAAGTTCGTCCAGCATGGGCAGGATCATCCGGAACGACTCGATCGAGTCGTCCATGTTCGCCGTGTCGCCCTGCAGCCACGACAGACGGGCGTACGCGCCGGTCGGAGCCGGCTGGGCCCGGTGCATCAGCGGAATCTCCCATTCCTGGACAAGCGGCCCCGCGGCTCCCACCGACGCCGTCAGCCGACTCCGCAGCGGAGCGACCTGACTTTCGCTGGCCGTCATGGTCTCCATGGACTCCCAGGCCGACGTGGCGATGCACCGGCCGGAATCCCGCTCGATCAGGCACGACACTCCGATGCAGCCGTCGATTGCCATGAGCGCGGGCATGATCTCATCGCGTACCAGCGTGACGGCCCGGTCGATCGACGATGGATCGGCGATCACCGTTGTTGAACGTGCGTACACTTCGACTCCCATACCTCCAGGCGGTGTCCCGACTGGGCACCGCCGATCCACCCTTCAGAGTCCTCCCGCGCGGGCGTCACCGTCCGAACATCGGGACATCCAGATGTAGGCAAATGGCTCCGGTACGCTCGGCGACCCCGGAGATCACGGAGCCGGGTGCGGGCCTAACTGCCCGGAGGAGATGGCGTCGGCCCACTCGACGACGAGCCGCTTCGCCTCAGCGGCCGAACCCACCCAGCGGCGATGAGCCGCCCCGGGGGAAGCCGTGGGATACGCGACGACCAGCCAATGCCCGGACAGAGCCCGCCAAGGCCAGACCCCGACGGTGCAGACCAGCGCAACCAGCCAGACCACGGCGAACGGGACGATCTGCGCCAGAACGATGACCATGCTCAGGTCCGAGGAGTCGGGGGCGTCGGCCAGGCCGGTCAGGTAGGGGCGGAAGGCGAGCCGCCGACGGCCGACCCGCCAGGTCTCCCAGCTTCCCGAGCTATCGCGCCGCGTGACCATCATGGCGATCATTATGAAGACCACGTGCCACGCCGTTGGCCTGCGGATTTGACCCAACGCCCTGGAGCAAACGGCGGCAGACGGCCCGGCGATACGCCGACAACGCGGTGGCCCGCATCCGCGGTTTAGTGACCCCGTTCACGCCCTGTCACACCCTGGGCGGCTGTGGTGTCTAGAGGCCGAAGCGAACAACCCTGGCCGAGCACCTACCCGGAGGCCCCTGCTGTGCACGCACTCGATCCGGCGACGGAAACCTTCGTCGCGCACCGCAATCTGCTGTTCACCGTCGCCTACGAACTGCTGGGGTCGGCGGCCGACGCCGAGGACGTGCTGCAGGAGACCTGGCTGCGCTGGGTCAAGGTGGATCTGGCGCAGGTGAGCGACGACCGCGCGTACCTGGTGCGGATCACGACCCGGCTGTCGCTCAACCGGCTGCGGACCATGAAGCGGCGCAAGGAGGCGTACGTCGGGTCGTGGTTGCCCGAGCCGTTGCTCACCGCGCCGGACGTGGCCGAGGACGTCGAACTCGCCGAGAGCATGTCCATGGCGGTCATGCTCGTGCTGGAGACGCTGACGCCGACCGAGCGGGCGGTCTTCGTCCTGCGCGAGGTGTTCGACCTCGGCTACGACGAGATCGCGGCGGCGATCGGCAAGAACACGGCAGCCGTACGCCAGATCGCCCATCGCGCCCGCCAGCACGTCGACGCCCGCCGCCCACGCCAGGTCGTGTCCGAAGGCGAGACCAAAGCGGCCCTGGACTCACTGCAGCACGCGCTGGAGACGGGCGACACGCAGCGGCTGCTCGACGTGCTGGCGCCGGAGGTCGTCCTCGTGAGCGACGGCGGCGGTGTCAAGCACGCGGTGCCCAAGCCGGTCGCCGGGGCCGAGAAGATCGCCCGCATGTTCATGGCCGGGCTGTCCCGCGTCGGCGCGGTCCTCACCGGCGAGCCCACCACCGTCAACGGCAACCCAGCGCTGCTCTTGCGCCTGGACGGCGACCTCGACGGTGTGCTGACGGTCAGCGTCTCCAACGCCCGCATCCGCGGCATCTATTACGTCCGCAACCCCCACAAGCTGACCCGGATCGAGTCCGCCACCCGGCTCACCCGGCGATGAATCCATCTCACCAAGGAGACGACATGTCCTCGCAGACCACGACCAGTCCCCCGCCGTCCCCGTGGACGATCGTCGCCGGGGCGGTCGGCCTGCTCACCGTGAGCATCAGCCTCTTGCTCACCGCCTTCGCCTGGCCGTCGACCCGGTCGTCGCTGCACGATGTGCCGATCGCGGTCGCTGGCCCGCCGCCCGCGGTCCAGCAGGTCACCACCGCCCTCGATCAGCGGCTTCCCGAAGCCTTCGAGATCACAACCGTGGGCGACACGGCGGCGGCCGAACGGTTGATCCACGATCGCGAGGTATACGGCGCGATCGACCTCAGCTCCGGGGCCGCCCAGGTCATCACCGCCTCCGCCGCGAGCGTCGCGGTCGCCCAAGCGTTGAACAGCGTCGCGGGCGGCCTCAACCAGCAACCCGGAGCCGTGGCTGTCCCGGCCCGCGACCTCGTTCCGCTGCCGAGCGACGATCCGCGTGGCGCCGGTCTCTCCGCGGGCGCGTTGCCACTGGTCATGGGCGGCCTGGCCGCCGCCGTGCTGTTGACCCGGCTGGTCCGAGGCATCGTCCGCCGCGTCGCGGGCGCGTTGGCGTTCGCCGTCACCGGTGGCCTGGCGGTCACGGCCATCCTGCAGTTCTGGCTCGGTTCGATCGACGGTTCCTACTGGGCCAACAGCGGCGCGGTCGCCCTCACCATCGCGGCCACGTCGCTGAGCATCCTCGGACTCGAGTCACTGCTGGGATTCGCCGGATTCGGGCTCGGCGCGGCGATCATGATGCTCGTCGGCAATCCGCTGTCCGGCACCGCCACCGCGCCACAGATGCTGCCCGGCTGGTCCGGCTCGCTCGGCCAGCTGCTGCCACCCGGCGCGGGCGGTCAACTGCTGCGGTCCACCGCCTTCTTCAACGGCCACGGCGCCACGCACGCAACCGTCGTCCTGATCTCGTGGCTCGCGTTCGGCGTCGTCCTGTGCGTGGCCGGAGGGCTTCGCACTCGTCACACCAACCAGCAAAGCCCCGCGGCGCAACCGCCCGTGGCAGTCATGGCCTGACTCGGGCCGCCGCCCACAACCAAAGTCGTGCGGCGCCTGACTCCGCGCCGCTCACCGGAAGGAAAACGCAATGAGCAAGGTTTGGTTCGTCACCGGTTCGTCGCGCGGCCTGGGCCGTCAATTCGTCGAAGCCGCGCTGTCTCGCGGCGACCGGGTCGCCGCGACCGCCCGGAGCACCGCAGGCTTCGGCGACCTGGTCGAGGCCTACGGAGACGCAGTGCTGCCGCTCAGCATGGACGTCACCGACCGCGCCGCCGTCTTCGAGGCCGTGAAACGCGCCCGCGAACACTTCGGCCGCCTCGACGTCATCGTCAACAACGCCGGGTACGCACAGATCGGCGCGGTCGAGGAGCTGACCGAGCAGCAGCTGCGCGACCAGCTGGAGACCAACCTGTTCGGCGCGGTCTGGGTCGTGCAGGCCGTCCTGCCCTACCTGCGGGAGCAGGGTTCCGGCCACATCATCCAGCTGTCGTCGGCCGCCGGTCTGATCGCCACCCCACTCGGCGGGGCGTACATGGCCTCGAAGTGGGCCCTGGAAGGGCTGAACGACGCACTCGCCCAGGAGGTCGCCGGCTTCGGCATCAAGGTCACCATCATCGAGCCGGGCGGGTTCGCCACCCGGGACGGCAAGAACCCCGACCCGATGGACAACGGCCATGTGGCCGCTCACCATCCGGCGTACGACCCGCTGCGGGAACGGCTCGCCGCCTTCGCGGGCAAGCAACCCGCGGGCGACCCGGCCGCCGCCGCGCAGACGCTGCTGCGACTGGCCGATCTGGAAAACCCCCCGCTGCGGGTGCTGTTCGGGCAGGGCTTCTACCCGATGATTCAGAAGGCGTACGCCGACCGGCTCCGGAACTGGGACGACACCCAGGAGCTGTCCATCGCGGCACACGGCGCCCTCGCGCAGTAACCACCGCACACCTCGATCGGGGGCACGCTAACCGGCGTGCCCCCAAGTCCGTCACGACTTAAGATCGGTCCCCGGCGACGACAAGGGGGATTGTTGAGTCTGGATCGGCCACGGCTGCATCTGCGATCGCTGACGCACGGATCGAAGACGTACCGAATCCTGACGTTGCGCACGTCGGACCCAGCCCGGTTCAGCGTCGAAGCCGGCCACGCCACCACGATGATCCGGTCGGATCTGGGCGGCACGCACCAACTCGCGCGGCTGCTGTGGGGGCTGAGCTACCTGCGCCAGCCGGACACGCTGCTAATCATCGATCACGCGCACCTGACCCCCAATGTGGACCGGTCACCGAGTCCGCCAGTGGTGTTCTACCCCCATCCGCGCGCCACGATCGACGCTTCGGGGCTCCGAGCGTTACGCCGCTGGCTACGCCGGCCGTCACCGTCCGAGCGGACTGTCACTATGCGGACGGCCGGCTACGACCTCGCCCGGGCGGAGATCGACGCTTGGCAGGCGGGGCCGCACCGGCGAGCGAACTTCCCGCCGAAGTGGCGGCACAGTCGGCGCGAACCGCCGTCACGGATCGAGACGGTCAACGGGATGGTCGTGATCGCCGGTAGCCCCACGACCATGCGAACCTGGTCGCTGCTGATCGGCGAGCTCGACGGATCGTGGCACCTGGGCGAGGACTGCGCGGAACCCGACGGTGACATGCGGTTCGACGTGCACGCGGTCGAGCGCTTGCCCCGAGCCTAGCCCCGCCGAGCATCGGCGGTCCTCGGCTAAGGCTGTCCAGCCGCGGCGAGCCGGTCCACCAGCAGCCGCACCCGCAGCTCGGCGTACTCGGGTAACAGCCGGCCGGTGCGGGTCAGCGTCGCCAGGCCGTGCAGGGACGACCAGAACAGCTCGGTGAACAGCCCCGGTTCGACGCCGTCCCCGGCCACCTCGGCCAGCGTCTCCATCAGCGCGGCGAAGGCGTCCTTCAGCGGCTCCGGGGTGTCCTCCCGCGCGTACGCCAGGCCGCCGTCGAGCTGGAACAGCGCGTCGTAGACCGCGGGATTGCGGGCGGCGAAGTCGAGGTAGGCGTGGGCCAGGGCGGTGACCCGGGCGCGCGGGTCGTCCTCGGCGGAGGTCGCGGCGCGCACCGCTGCGGCCATCTCGGTGGCGCCCTGCAGGGCGACGGCTCCGATGATCTCCCGTTTGCCGCGGAAGTGGCTGTAGAGGACGGGCTGGCTGTATTCGATGCGTTCGGCCAGCCGGCGGGTGGTGACCGCGTCCCAGCCTTGTTCCTCGGCGAGTTCACGGGCGGTCGCCACGATGAGGCGCTCGCGGACCGCCTGTTCACGCTGCTTGCGTTCCTTGACCGACATGAAGGAATCCTAGCACCGCTAGACAATCAAGCGGTGGCATTGCTAGCCTTGCCTCAGCAGCTAGCAATGCTAGATTTTGAGAGGAACAGTCGTGCTCAACGCACTTGAGGTCGCCACCGTCGTGATCGTCGGACTGATGGTCGGGGTGGAGTTCTCCGTCGCCTTCATCATGAACCGGATCCTGGACGCCCTGCCCGAAGACAGCGGCCAGCTCGGCCACGCGCACGGCGGCCGGATGCTCGGCGCCGTGATGCCGTTCTGGTACATCGGCTCACTCGTCCTCGCCGCCATCTGGGCCGTGGCCCGATGGCAGCACGACGGCGCTCTGGTCGTCATCGCCGCCGGCCTGCTGGTCGTCAGCGTGGTCATGTCGATCCTGCTGCTCGTCCCGATCAACAACCGGAACAAGACCTGGACTCCCGAGAACCGGCCCGCCGACTGGAAGCAGCAGCTGAACCGATGGGGCCGCTACCACTACGCGCGCGTCGCGGTCATCGTCGCCGCCTTCACCCTGCTGGCCGCCGCCCTCACCTGACCCCGCCAATCACCAGGAGTAGCACGATGTCGCTGAAGAAGATCAACACCGTTCTGACCGCCGCCTTCATCCTGTTCATCCTCTGGTTCGGGACGGAATACATCCTGAACCCACAGACGACGGCGCCGGGCTACGGCCTGCCGTCCTGGCCACCCGGCGACGGCGACGGCTTCCTGGTCGTCAAGGGCATCCGCGACGTCGTCCTCGCCCTGGTTCTCGGCATCCTGCTGGTGACCGGACACCGGCGGGCGTTGGGCTGGGTGCTGCTCGTAGAGGCATTCGCCGCGTACGGCGACATGGCCAATGTGCTGGCCCACCACGGCTCCGTGGCGACCGCGTTCGGCGTCCACTGCCTGACGGCGACGCTGATGGTGGTCACCGGCCTGCTGGTGATGCGGGAGACGCGCGAGGCCCGCGCGGTTCCGCAGATACCCGCACCGCAAGCCGCGTAGATCTTGGGGCACGGTCCCGGGCCTGGAGAAGACCGAGCCCGGGACCGTCACCCTACGGCGCGATGATCTTGTCGCCGATGAGCGCGAGGTTCTGGATCGCCGCCAGCCCGTAGAGGGCCGTCGTGTTGGTCGACACCCAGGTGGCTGCCTCGCTCGGATTGAGCGTCGAGGTGACCTCCGTGCTGGTCCACGGCAGCGCCGGTCCGTAGCCGTCGCCGGTGTAGAACTCCTTCCAGGCCCGGGTGGCCAGGTCGTCCCGGTTCAGCCGGACGGCCGCGTACGCGGTCAACCGCGCGTGGCCCTGTTTGAGGATGAGGTTGCCGAAGTTCGCCCCGCATTCGGCGGCCTGTTCGGTTTTGGAGGCGTTGAACAGGCGGCAATACTGCAGCCAGGCGTTCTCGAAGCCGGGAACGTCGACCAGCCCGATGATCTCGGCGCAGATCTCCACCTGGCCGAACATCGCGCTCAGATGGGAGACGCTGACCGTCTTCGTCGTGACCGGGGCGAACCGGCCGGTGTCCAGATCGTAGAGGCCGCTGCCGGTGACGAAGCCGTTCGGCATCGCCGCGATCGTCTCCATCGTGGCGAGCAGCTTCGCCTTCGCCACGTCGGCCTTGGGGCCGTTGCGTTCCCATTCGCTGAGCCAGGCGGCGGCCAGTCCGCTCCAGTCGGTGCCCAGCCCGATGGACAACGCGTGCGGGTCCGGCGTGTAGGGCTCGGTCCGGATCTTGCGCAGCGGGTCGAGCACCAGGAACGTGCGGTCCGAGTCGACCAGTTGCGACAGCAGGTCACCCGTACGCTCGTCGGCCGTCAGGTAGTAGTAGACGCGACGGTAGACGGCGGTGCTGATGCGTTGCTGTTTGGCGCTGTCGGCCCAGTGCTGCACCCCGTGCCGGGTGCCCAGACCGGCCCACTTGCCCAGGTGATAGACGTCCACCTCGCCGGTGTGGCGGGTCATCGCCTCGGCGAACCGGAAGATGTCGGCCCGGCCGGAGCGCAGGAAGGCGTACCAGAGCCACAGATCCGGCGAGAGTTCGGAGTTGTCCCACGCGTAGCCGCCGACGTCGTACCGCCAGACCAGGCGGTCTTCGTCGAAGGTGTGCATGATGTCGCCGTAGTCCCAGAAGCCGTACCAGTGCCGCTGCTCGACCTGTCGCTGGTAGAAGCCGAACAGGAAGTCCAGGTGGTCCTCGATGACCGCCTTGACCGGGTGCGACCGGTCGACCGGAGCGAACAGGCCGCCGAAGACCTTGCTGGACACCAGGTGCGCGACCGGGTTGATCAGCTGCGGCGGCGTACGCACCTGGTCGGCGATGTCGGCCAGCCGGGTCGCCGCCGGTGTGGCCGCCAGCGCCCAGAAGGTCAGCTCGCTCGTGCGGGCGATGCCGTAGGGCGTACCGAACTCCGGCTCGTAGTCCTCGTAGGTGATGTTGAGACCTTCGAGCTGCTCGGGATAGGTGTCCTGGCCCATGCCGTCGTGATAGAACCGCATGTCCATCGGTTCGGCCTGCGGTGACCACAGCCAGACGGTGACCTCGGCCTCCTCGGTGTGCGCCTCGCGGATGTCGAGCTGGGTGGGGTGCCGCTGCCAGAAGTCGCGGAGGCCGAAAGCGAAACCGCCGCTCACGCCGCCGACGTACGCGACGCCGGCCGCACGGCGGCCCTGGTCGACGCCGATCCAGCCATACCCCTTCTTCGTACGCTTCTTCAGCGTGTACCCGTCGGCCGACAGCTGGCTGAGGGTGTAGTCGCCCCACTCGGGGATGTACTGCAGCCGGGTCGTGACCCGCTGGTCCCAGGTGGACGGATCAGCGAGTTTCGTCCCGGCCACCTGCGCGGCGCGTACGGTGGCGCCCGGGTCGCGGCGCAGGCCGGTGATGCCTTTGACGGCCTCGGTGAGCATGCCGTGCCCGTCGCCGACGAAGCGCACATGGCGGTCGTACGCCGCGTCTCGCATCGGAACCCGGAAGCGTACGCCGAGACCGGCGATGTAGTCGCGGCTGCCGTCGCGGTCGTAGACGAACGTGTGCATCATGCGGATGTTCTCCGCCCCGGCGTAGAAGTACAGCCGGACGGTGAACGGCAGCCACGACTTGCCGCGTTCGTTGGTGTGCGTGCCCTCGATCCGCACGACCGCACGGATCGGCCCGGACTGTTCGACCGTCACCGTGTGGATGTCGCTTTCGAAGCGGTCCCGCGGTGCGGCCTTCTCCTCGTCCTCCTCGATGTGGTCCTGGCGGAGGTTGACCAGCGTGCCCTTGCGGGCGATCTCGACGTCGCCGCGCCAGATCTGGCTGATCAGCTCCCGTCCGCGTTTGCGGATGCGGGCGCGGATGACGCCGGTGTCGACGTCGAGGTAGCTCTCCTGGTCGGTGACCGTGACGGCGGTGGTGGGGGCAGCCGGGGTTCCGGCGGCGAGGGTGTAGGAGTCGGCCGGGGTCTGGACCGCTGTGGCGTGTGCACTCCACTTGAGGGTGCCGTCCGGCCAGTAGGCCAGCGGCCAGCTCTGCACCGGCACCGGGCTGCCGTCCGGTGTCGTGAGCCGGAACGACTGGTCGCCGGGGACGGCGCCTTGGGGCCACGGTGTGCCCCAGGTGGTGGTGGCAGGGGTGCCCGGCGCACCTTCGAGCCAGGTCAGGTGGACGTCGGGGACGGCTGCGGCGGCGTACGCGACGCCGGTCGCGCCGGTGAGCGGGCCGAGATCGGGCAGGAACGTGGTGAGCGGTACGCCGGCCATGCCGGCTAGGAGGGTGCGTCGTTTGATCGGCTCCATGGGTGGTGACCTCCGAATTCAGTTGGGCGTTGGGCCGCGGCGAGCGCGAGCAACTGGATTGCGGCGAGCCCGTACTGAGCGGCGTCGTTGGTGCTCACGAAGGCCGCTTCGTCGACGGGCATGAGCACATGCGTGCCGGTGATCCGGGTGGTCCGCCAAGACGGTTGGCGTTGCAGCGGATTGGTGTTGAGCTGGTCTCCTTCGTCGAGGGTGAAGGCGCGCCAGGCGAGGGCGGCCAGGTCTGGGTCTCCCGTCCGGGCGGCGGCGTACGCGGCCAGGCGGCTGTGGGCCTGGACGAGTGAGATGCCCGCCAGCGGCGCGCCGACGGCGGCGGTCTGCTGAGCGGGCGAGGCGAGGTAGAGCCGGCAGTAGTCCAGCCACGCCTGGTCGAACTCCGGCAACCCGAGGTCGAGGTCGAGCAGTTCGGCGACGATTTCGGGCAGCCCGAACACGGCCGACAGGTGCGACACCGAGATCGTGTCCCGGGCCGCCCGGAGCCGGCCGGTCGCCAGGTCGAGACGGGCCTCCCCGGTGAGGAAGCCGTGCGGCAGCGCGCCGATGTCGGCCATCGTGCCGAGCAGCCGGTCGCGGGCCTGCGTGTCGCCGTGGCGTTCCCAGCGGGTCAGCCAGGCGGCGGCCAGCGATCCCCAGTCGGCGCCGAGCCCGACGGACAGCGCGGCCGGATCGGGGGTGTACTCGTCCGCCCGGATCTTGCGGATCGGGTCGACGGCGAGGAAGGTCTGCTCCGGCGCGGACAGCTCGTCGAGCAGATCACCCGTACGCTCGTCGGCGGTCAGGTAGTAGTAGAACCGGCGGTAGGCGGCGTTGGAGATGCGCAGCTGCTTGCAGCTGCAGCCCCAGTGCTGCACGTTGTGCCGGGAGCCCAGCCCCTGCCATCGGCCCAGGTGGTAGACGTCGACCTCGCCGGTGTGGCGGGTCATCGCCTCGGCGAACCGGAAGACGTCGGCGCGCCCGGTCCGCAGGAACTGGTACCAGAGCCACAGGTCGGGCGACAGTTCCGAGTTGTCCCAGGCGTACCCGCCGACGTCGTAGCGCCAGGTGTGCCGGTCCGGGTCGTAGGTGTGCATGACGTCGCCGTAGTCCCAGAACCCGTACCAGCGGCGCTGTTCGACCTGGCCGGTGTAGTAGTCGAACAGGAAGTCCAGGCGCTGTTCGATGTCCGGGTGGTGGGGATCGGGCAGGCTCCACGGGCCGAAGATCTTCGCGGCCAGCAATCGGTGCGGTGCGGCGGTCAGCAGTCCCGGCGCGTTCAGCGCTCCCAGGTCCGCGGCCAGGTCGTCGTTCGATGGTGTCACGGGGTGCACGCGCAGACTCAGCTCGTGCGTGCGCGCGACGCCGTGGGGCGTGCCGAAGCCGGGCTCGTAGTCCTCGTAGGTGATCTCCAGCCCCTGCAGCTGGTCGGCGTAGGTGTCCTGGCCCATCCCGTCGTGCCAGTACCGCAGGTCCATCGCCGGCGCGCTCGGCGACCACAGCCACACCGTCGCCGTGGCGGTGTCGGTCGCCGCGCCGCGGATGTCGAGCCGGGTCGGGTGCAGCTTCCAGAAGTCGCGCAGGCCGAAGCCGAGCCCGCCGCCGGTCGCCCCGCCGAGGTAGGCGTACCCGCCGGAGCGGGTGCCGGCCGGGATCGTCACCCAGGCATGCCCCACCGCGGTGCGCTTGCGCAGCAGGAACCCGTCGGCGCTGGACTGGTCGAGGGTGTAGTCGTTCCAGGCGGGGACGAACCGCAGCAGCTCGGCGACACTGGGTTCGATGCCGGTCACCGCGCGGCCGGTGATCTGCGCCTGCCGTGCCGAGGCGCCCGGGTCGCGGCGCAGCCCGGTCAGGCCGCGGACCGCCTCGGTGAGAAACCCTTCTGCTCCGGCGATTCGGACGTGCCGGTCGTGTAACGCGTCGCGCATCACGACATCGGCGCTCAGGCCGAGCCCGGCCAGGAAGTCCCGCTCGGGGTCGCCGTCCCAGACGAAGGTGTGCACGACGCGTACGTCGGTCTGGCCGGCGTAGAAGTAGAGCCGGATGGTGAACGGCAGCCAGTCGCCGTGGCGGCCGTCGAGGCGTACCACCGCCCGGACCGGCCCGGCCTGCTCGACCGTGACCCGCGAGACCTCGCCGGTGGTGCGGGTCCGCTCGCGGCTGCCGTCGTCGTCGGGGCCGTGCTGGCGCAGACTCACCGCCTGAACCGGGCCGGCGATCTGCCGGCCGTCGTAGGCGATCGACTCGATCACCGACGGCTCGCGCAGCGTCCAGGTCACCGGCCCGCTGCGCACGTGGACCCGCTCGCCGTCGCCCGTCACCGTCACCGGGTCCGCGGGCGTGCTCGGCTCCACCCCCGGCACCAGCTCGTACGCCTCACGCGGCGACCCGGATGGCGAGATCGCGTGCGCCGACCACTTGACCGAGCCGTCGGGCCAGGTGGCGGTGATCCAGCTCTGCAGCGGGGTGCCGTCGGCCAGCGCGAACGGGCTGTCCGCGGAGACCGTGCCTCGCGGCCAGGGCACCCCCCACGTGGTGCCGTGGCGGCGGGGCTCCTCCAGCCAGCGCACCGTGGTGCGGTGATCGGTCACTCCTTCACCGATCCGATCAGGACACCCTTGGCGAAGTGTTTCTGCAGGAACGGATACACCAGCAGGATCGGCAGCGTGGCCAGCACGATGATCGCGAATTTCACGCCCTGCTGCGGGAAGAACGCGCCTTCCAGCGCGTTGAGCGCGTTCTCCGAGTCCGCGTTGGAGGCGGTCAGCTGCCGCACCAGCACCTGCAGGGTCCACTTGCGTTCGTCGTCGATGTAGAGCAACGGCGACATGTAGTCGTTCCAGATGCCGACCGCGTAGAACAGCGAGAACGTCGCGATGACCGGTTTGGACAGGGGCAGCACGATCCGCCAGAACACGCCCAGCTCGTTGCAGCCGTCGATCCGCGCGGCCTCCTCCAGCGCCTCGGGCAGCTCCTGGAAGAAGCTCTTGACGATCAGCAGGTAGAACGGGTTGATCGCCAGCGGCAGGATCAACGCCCAGTAGCTGTCCAGCAGCCCCAGGTCGCGGACCACCAGGTAGGTGGGGATCATGCCGCCGCTGAACACGAGCGTGAACACCACCAGGTTGATCGCCAGCGTGCGGCCCGGCAGGAAACGCTTCGACAAGGGGTACGCCATCGTCAGCGTCAGCCCGACCTGGATGACCGTGCCGACCAGCGTCACGCAGATCGTCGTCAGCAGCGCGCGCAGGAAGGTGCCGCTGCCGAAGATGTAGTCGTAGCCGTCGGTGACGAACTTCTGCGGCCAGAGGAAGAACGGCCGCGAGTCGATCTCCGCCTCGGTGGCGAACGACCCGGCCAGCACGTAGAGCAGCGGCAGCACGGTGACGGCCGCCAGCGCCAGCAGGACGACGACGTTGAAGACGTCGAAGACGCGGCTGCCGACCGATTCGTGGTGCCGGACCCCGCGGCGGCGCTGGGCCGCCGGACCGGCGACGTTGTCGATTGCCATGATCGGCGTCCCCTCAGTACAGGCCGCGCTGGCCGAGACGTTTGGCCAGCCAGTTCGAACCGGCGATCAGCAGCACGCCGATGACCCCCTTGAACAGGCCGACGGCGGTGGAGTAGCTGTACGCGCCCTGCGTGATGCCGATGTAGTAGACGTACGTGTCGAACACGTCGGACACCGACCGGTTCAGCGACGTGGTCATGAGCCAGATCTGCTCGAACCCGGAGTCCAGCAGGTGGCCGGAGGTCAGGATGGCCATCACCACGATCGCGGGCCGGATCGCGGGCAGCGTGATGTGCCACAGCTGCCGCCAGCGGCCGGCGCCGTCGACCCGCGCCGCCTCGTAGAGCTGCGTGTCGACGCCCGCCAGGGCGGCCAGGTAGATGATCGTGCCCCAGCCGGTCTGCTTCCACAGCAGTTGCAGCACGATGATCGGCCGGAACCAGGTCTCCTGCGCCACGTAGTCGACTTGCTCGCCGCCCACCAGATCGTGGATGAAATTCGCCAGTACGCCGAAGTCGACCGAGAACAGCAGGTAGGTCAGCGACGCCACGATCGTCCACGACAGGAAGTGCGGGATGTAGATCAGCGACTGGATCGACCGTTTGACGATGACCGTACGCAGCTCGTTGAGCATGAGCGCGACGACGATCGGCGCCGGGAAGACGAACAGGATGGTCAGCACGGCGAGCATCAGGGTGTTGACCATCAGCCGGCCGAAGTCGGGGCCGGAGAACAGCGCCTGGAACTGTTTGAACCCGACCCACGGGCTGCCCGAGTAGCCCAGGAACGGCAGGTATTCCTTGAACGCGATGTGCAGGCCGTACATCGGCCAGTACTTGAAGACCAGGAAGTACACCACGCCGGGCAGCAGCATGACGTAGAGCCAGCGATGCCGCAGCGCGGTCGCGAGGACGCGGGCCGGCTTACGCCGGGCGGCACGCTCGGACGGCGGCCGGCTGGTCTTCGGAGTCTCCGGTGTCACACCGGGGACGAGGTCGGTGGCCAACGCCGCCTCCCATCGAGGGGTGGGGAGGGCCCGGCCGCGTGGCCGGACCCTCCGAGACGGTCACTTGAGCTTTGCCACCAGGTCGTTGGTCTCCTGCGCGACCTGCGTGCCGCCGCTGTCGTACCAGCGCTTGATCTCGGCCTTGAGCTGGTCCTCGGTGATCGCGCCGGACAGGTACTTGATCCGGGCGTCCGGGATGATCAGGTTGAGCGTCGCGCCCTTCTGCACCAAGGTCGGCGAGATGACCGCCAGCGCCGGGTTGTGCACCGCCGTCTTGAGGTCCTCGGTCATCAGCGTGGCGCGCAGGTCGTAGAGCTTCTGCGACACCTCGTCGCCGTACGCCGGGGCGAACTGGCCGACGCCGACGCTGGCCCGGGTGCCGAGCTGGATGAACGCCTTGTCCACGTCGTTCTGGAGGATCTTGACCTGCGGGTCGTCCTGGTTGATCGGGACGGCCTTGCCGTTCTCCACCTTGTAGTTGCGGCCCTCGATGCCGTTGCTGAGCAGGGCGGAGCCTTCCTTCGACTCCAGCTTGTCCAGCACGGTCAGCAGTTCGTCGAGCTGCTTGTCGGTGCGTACGCGCTGCTTGGAGATGGCCAGCACGTTGTTGTAGCCGGTGAACGGGGCGGAGAACTTCTGGCCGTCCGACCGCTTCAGGTTGCCCACCATGACGACCTTGTCGAAGTCGTTGGGCGTCTTCTGCTTGAACAGGTCGATCAGCTGGTTCGCCCGGACGTTGACGTCGATGATGATGCCGCCCTTGCCCTGCACGAACGGGTCGTTCCAGTTGGCGCTGTCGAGGGTGGCGAAGTCCTTGTTCACCAGGCCCTCGTCGATCCACTTCTTCAGCTCACGGTTGGCCGCGAGGAACTCCTCGGTGTCGAAGCCCGGCACCAGCTTGCCGTTGCGCTCGCCCCAGCCGTTCGGCGCCCCGAACCAGGTCTCCATCACGTCGTACGGGCTGGAGCTGGCGTAGCCGCCGGGCCACTTCGGAATGATCAGGCCGTAGGTGTCCTTCTTGCCGTTGCCGTCCGGGTCCTGCTCGGTGAACGCCTTGGCGATCTTGTACAGGTCGTCGACCGACTCCGGCTGGGTCAGGCCGACCTTAGCGAGCCAGTCCTTGCGGATCACGACCGCCGACCGCAGCAGCGGCCGGATCCGGTAGATGCCGTAGACCTTGCCGTTGACCGAGGAGTTGCGTTCGGTCTGCGGGTCGGCGGCCTTCAGGTTCGGGTACTTGTCCAGCTTGCCGGTCAGGTCCCAGAACGCGCCGGCCTCGGCGGCCTTCACGAACGTCGGGGCCTTCTCGTCGACCACCATCACGTCGGGGATCTTGTTGGAGGCGAGCACGACGTTGGTCTTGTCGTTGTAGTCCGCGTTGGGCACCCAGCTGATGTCGAGCTTCTTGCCGATCAGCTTCTCCACGGCCTTCTGCAGTTCCCCGTTCGGATCCGGCGCGGTGCCGAACAACCGGGTCATCATGCTGATCGTGTCGAGCGATGTCTGCTCCGGTTCGTCGCCGCACGCGGCGACGCCGAGGACGCCGGCGAGTGCGAGCCCGGCCGCCAGCAGCCGGCGACGCAGGGTCGGTGTCGTCATGAGAGTCCTTTCGATTGAAGACGCGCCTCGTTCTCCGCGAAGAAGCGAAGGCAGAGCCAGGTGTCGAGCTGGATCCACCCGCCGATCGCCGCGATCGCCAGGAAGGGGTAGACCTGGACCGCGAAGACGAACGCCGATCCGACGAGCAGCAGCAGCGCCGACGCGGCCGGACGGGTGAGGGCGAACAGCGATGCCTTGGGCAGGTACGCGAAGGTGCGCAGGTCGTAGTGGACGGTCATCGGCAGCAGGTAGGCCACCACCACCAGGAGTGCCACCAGCGCGACGCCGGTGGTCACCCGGCCGGCGGTGGCCGCCGGACCCAGGGACGCGAAGTAGTGATAGTTCGTGACGAGCAGCAGAACGGCTCCGGCCAGCGGCAGGACCACCAGGGAGCCCCGGCCGAATTCGCGGCGGTACTGCGCCGCGAACGCCGACCAGATCTGAAACGATTCATTGCGAGCGTGCCGTCGAGCCACTGCGTACGCCGCCAGCGTCGCCGGTCCGGCTCCCAGCACCACGCCACCGATCAGCGTGAACAGGAGCCAGCACAGGCTGAGCTGGAGCGCCCAGAACACTTCGTCGGCGGCCTCGTAGAGCCGGACCGACCAGGCAGGCGAGGTCATCGCGACCGCCGAACGGATGGGGCGAGGCCCCGGGTCTGAACTCGTCTCCGCATCGGCACCTGCCTTGCTACGAGGAGGTTACGGGGGAACTACTGGGGAAAAGGTAGCGTGACGTTAGCTTTGAATCGTCTCAATGTCAACGTCCATATTGGATGCCTCAAATCGGGCGGTAACGCACGGCTCGGCCCCCGCGCCAGGCCGAAGACCGGACACGGGAGCCGCCCACATGCGGGTACCTACCTCGCTACGAGGCGGTGACGGTGAGGTTGTTCGTCACGAAGTCCTTGCCGCCGGCCGACGACGTGATCTCGTAGCCGAACTGGACGTTGCCGATCGTGACGTCGCCGAACCAGCCCCGGTTCTTGATCCAGGTGCAGATCGCCTTGATGTCCACGGTCCCGGACGACGTGTTGCTCGTCCGCACGAACGAGTACACCTGGTTGGACCCGTTCGAGCCGCGGTAGACGTTCCAGGAGTGGCCGCCGACGCTGACCGAGGTCTGGAAGGTGCCGAGCGGCCCGACCGCGCCGTACTTGTTCATCCACAGCATGATCTCGTGGGCGTTGTCGCTCGACCACACGTCGTACGCGCTGGTGAAGGCGACTCCGCTGGTCGGGACGGAGACGTTGAACGAGCTGCTGAGCGTGCCGAGGGCGCTCACCTTCTTGCCCGACCACTTGGTCGAGTTCGGGTACGCCTTGATCCCGCCGGTGTTCGGGTGGTCGGCCCAGACTCCCCAGTTGGTGGCGGAGTTCGCCCAGATCGTCTGCGGACCGTAGCCGCTGCCCCACACGTTGTTGTAGAGCGTGTAACCGCCGCTGGACCAGGTGCCCCAGCGGTCGGTCGAGTACCAGACGGCCGCCTGCGCCGGTGCCGACACCAGGCCGACCAGGACGATCGCGAGAAGCGCCGCGCCCAGGCTCAGGCGCACGGAACGAAGCATGACGAAACCTCCTTGATGACACATCGGAATATGTCACCGCGCGGTGCCCGTCACGTTAGTTGTGACATCAAACTAAGTCAAGCCCGGTCAGACATGCGCTGGATCAGGGTTCTGGGTCGAATCTTGGGGCAAGATTCGACCGGGAACCCTGATCCAGCGCGAAGCCTTCAGATGTTGGTGACGCGGAGGTTGGCGTACTCGCCGATCATCGGGGCCATCTGCCGGAAGCCGAGCTTCCCGCCGGGCAGCGGATCCTCGTCGCGCCAACGGAAGGAGACGAGATCCGCGACCTCGAAGGTGATCTCACCACCCCGGACCGTCAAGCGGATCGCGTACGGACCCTGGGCGTCCAGCGCCGCCGGCAACGGATCCGGCCCCTGCGCCACCAGGTGGAAGCCGTAGCTCTTGCGCAGATTGCAGGTGTGCAGCCGGCGCTCCGACGGCCACATCCGCCGGAAATAGGAGACGTGGTACGCGTTCAAGTCGCCGTGGTGATATTGCTCGTACGGCCCCGTCCTCGGCGCGAGATCGAACAGATCCTCACCCCGCCGGCCCCGGGCGTGGAAGAACAGGATGCACAGCCCGGGTTCCCCGATCGGCCAGAAGTCCCACTCGATGCGCAGATCCGGCCCGAAGTCGGCCGGGCACCACAGGACGATGTTGGCCTCCTGCCCGTCCTCGGGCGGACGCAGACTCTCCAGCCGCAGCCGTCCGCGCGGGAACGACAGCGCGCCGTCGCCTTCCAGCCGGAAGCCGTCGAGGTCGGCCGGCGAACTCAACGGGTTGACATATGCCATGGGCCCTCCTGGGCGTGAACGTTTCAGAGCCGGGCGGCCGCCTCTCGCCAGCGGGCCGCGGCGCCGCGCGGCTCGTAGCGCCGGACCGGCTGGGTCTGGCGGATCAGCTGCCGAAGCTCGGCCAGCCCGGCCGTGCCGCCCCGGACGGCCCGGGCCTGGACGAGCACGTTGCCCAACGCGGTGGCCTCCACCGGACCGGCGAGGACCGGCAGGCCACAGGCGTCGGCGGTGAGTTGGCAGAGCAGCTCGTTGCGGGCGCCCCCGCCCACGACGTGCACGACGTCGACCGCCTGGCCGGACAGGCGTTGCGCGTCCAGCACAGCGGCCCGATGCGCCAGCGCGAGACTGTCCAGGATGCAGCGGACCGTCTCGGCGGGACTGTCCGGCGGGCGCTGGCCCAGGCGTACGCACTCGGCGGCGATCCGGCCCGGCATGTCCCCGGGCGGCAGGAACACCGCGTCACCGGCGTCGACCACCGCCCGCAACCCCGGTACGCCGGCCGCCTGCCGCAGCAGGTCGCCCAGCTCGGATTCGCCCCACGTCCGCAGCGACTCCTGCAGCAGCCACAAGCCCATGACGTTGCGCAGATAGCGGACCGTGCCGTCCACCCCGGCCTCGTTGGTGAAGTTCGCCTGACGGCTGTCGGCGGTCAGGACGGGCGCGGACAGTTCCACGCCGACCAGCGACCAGGTGCCGCAGGAGATGTAGGCGAAGTTCTCCCCCGCGGCCGGTACGCCGACGACAGCCGACGCCGTGTCGTGCGATCCGACCGCGGTCACCGGGATCGGGCCGAGTCCGAGCCCCGGATCGAGTACGCCGACCGGCGTACCCGGGTCGCGCAGCGGCGGCAGGATCGCCGTCGGCAGGCCGAGCGACTCGGCCAGCTCGGTCGACCATCGTCCCGTGTGGACGTCGAGCAGTTGGGTCGTGGACGCGTTCGTCCGCTCCGCCCCGATCTCCCCCGTCAGCCAGTAACCGAGCAGATCCGGGATCAACAGCAGCGTCTTGGCCGCCGCGAACTGGGCCGTGTCGCGGGCTGCCATCAGCTGGAAGACCGTGTTGAACGGCTGAAGCTGCAAGCCGGTCGTGGCGTACAGGCGCTCGGCGGGAACCCGACCGAGCACCTGCCCCACGACGCCGTCAGTACGCGCGTCCCGGTAATGCACCGGGTTGCCGAGCAGCCGGCCGTCGGCGTCGAGCAACCCGTAGTCGACCGCCCACGAGTCCACGCCGATGGAGTCCACCGGCCCGGCCGCCCGCAGCCCGTCGAGGACGCCCTGATACAGCCGCAGCACATCCCAGTGCAGGGTTCCGCCCGCCCGGACCGGCTCGTTCGGGAACCGGGCCGCCTCCGCCAGCCGCAGGGTGTCGTCGCCGACCACGGCGGTCATCACCCGGCCGCTGGCCGCGCCGAGGTCGACCGCGGCGACCGTGACGGGACCGCTCATCGCAGGAAGGCCGCGGCGACCCCGGCGTCGACCGGGACATGCAGCCCGGTCGTGTGCGACAGCTCAGCGGACGCGAGCACGAACACGGCGTTGGCGACGTGTTCCGGCAACACCTCCCGCTTGAGCAGGGTCCGCTGGGCGTAGAACTCCCCCAGCTTCTCCTCCGGTACGCCGTACACCGCGGCGCGTTGCGCGCCCCAGCCGGACGCGAAGATCCCCGAGCCGCGCACGACGCCGTCGGGGTTCACCCCGTTGACCCGGATCCCGTACGCACCGAGTTCGGCGGCGAGCAGCCGCACTTGATGCGCCTGGTCGGCCTTGGCCGCCCCGTACGCGACGTTGTTCGGCCCGGCGAACACGGAGTTCTTGCTGGCGATGTAGACGATGTCGCCGCCCATCGCCTGGTCGATCAGGATCCGGGCCGCTTCCCGGGCGACCAGGAACGAGCCACGCGCCATGACATCGTGCTGCACGTCCCAGTCGGCCAGCGTCGTGTCCAGCAACGACTTGCTGATCGACAGGCCGGCGTTGTTGACGATCAGGTCCACCCCGCCGAAGGCGAGGGACGCCTGTCGCAGCGCTGTGCGTACCAGATGCTCATCAGTGACGTCGACCGTGACCGCGAGCGCCACGTCTGGGCCTAGAGACGCCGCGACCTGGGCCGCGGCCTCGCCGTCGCGGTCGGCGACCACGACGCACGCGCCTTCGGCCGCGAGCCGCAGCGCGATCGCCTTGCCGATGCCCGATCCGCCGCCGGTGACGAACGCGACCCGGGTGGCGAGGGGCTTCGGTTTGGGCATCCGCGCGAGTTTGGCCTCCTCGAGCGCCCAGTACTCGATGCGGAACTTCTCCGATTCGGCGATCGGGTGGTAGCGGGAGATCGCTTCGGCGCCGCGCATGACGTTGATCGCGTTGACGTAGAACTCGCTCGCCACCCGGGCCGTCTGCTTGTCCCGGCCGAAGCTGAACATGCCCACGCCGGGGACGAGCACGATGGCCGGGTCGGCGCCGCGCATCGGCGGGGAATCGGGGTCGGCATGGCGCTCGTAGTAGCTCGCGTACTCGGCGCGGTACTCGGCGTGTAGCTCGCGCAGCCGGGCCGCGACCTCGTCGAGCGACGCGGTCGGCGGCAGGTCGAGGATCAGCGGCCGGACCTTCGTCCGCAGGAAGTGATCCGGGCAGGAGGTGCCCAGCGCGGCCAGCACCGGATGCTTGGCCCGGCTGAGGAAGTCGAGGACTACCGGGTCGTCGGTGAAATGGCCGACCTGCGGCCGGTCCGTCGAGGCCAGGCCGCGGATGATCGGGGCGAGCGCGGCCGCCCGTTCCCGGCGGTCGGCTTCCGCAAGCGGCTCGCCGACGACGGGGCCGAACGGCTCCGCGCGGCCGCGCTCGTCGATGAACGCCTGCGCGGTGCGGATGATCTCCAGCGACCGTTGCTCGCACTCGTCGCTGGTGGACCCCCAGGCGGTGATGCCGTGCCCGCCGAGGATGCAGCCGATCGCCTGCGGATTGGCCGCCTTGAGCGCGGCGATGTCCAGGCCGAGCTGGAAGCCGGGCCGCCGCCAGGGCACCCAGACGACGCGGTCGCCGAAGCACTCCTTGGTCAGCGCCTCGCCGTCGGCCGCCGTCGCCAGCGCGATCCCGGCGTCGGGATGCAGGTGGTCGACGTGCTCGGCGTCGACGAGGCCGTGCATCGCGGTGTCGATGCTGGGCGCGGCGCCACCGCGCCCGTGCAGGCAGTAGTCGAACAGCGCGACCATCTCGTCTTCGCGGTCGACACCCGGGTAGACGCCGGTGAGCGAACGGAGCCGGTCCAGCCGCAGCACGGCCAGCCCGCCTTCGGTCAGCGTGCCGAGGTCACCGCCGGAACCCTTGACCCACAACAGCTCCACCGGCTGCCCGGTCACCGGATCGTCGGCGGTCCCCTTGGCCGAGGTGTTGCCGCCCGCGTAGTTGGTGTTGCGCGGGTCGGCGCCGAGCCGCCGGGATCGGGCGATCAAGTCGTGGTGAGCGGCCATCAGGCGCCCCACCCGGCCTGGGTGCCGCCGACGCGGTCGGCCTTGACCTTCTCCAGATAGCCGGAGCGCTTGTAGGCGGCGATCGGATCCGGGTCGAGCCCCATCTCCTCGCGAAGGTCGCGCAGCAGTGGGCGGACGTCGGTGTTGTAGGCGTCCATCAGGACCGCGTTGGCCTCCAGCACGTCCCCCGCGTCCTGCGCGGCTTTCAGCGCGGCGTGGTCGACCAGCAGTGCCTTCGCGGTGGCCTCCTGCACGTTGAGGACCGAGCGGATCACCGCCTGGATCTTCGGCTCCAGGTTGTGGCACTGGTCGAGCATGAACGCGACGCCCTTGTCCAGCTCGTCCGCGAGCACGATCTCGTGCATGATCCGGAACAGCTGGAACGGGTCCGCGCTGCCGACCATCAGGTCGTCGTCGGCGTAGAAGCGGGAGTTGAAGTCGAACCCGCCGAGCTTGCCCGCGCGCAGCAGCATGGCCACGATGAACTCGATGTTCGTTCCCGGCGCGTGGTGCCCGGTGTCGATCACGACCTGCGCCCGGTCACCCAGCGTGACACAGTGCAGGTAGGCGGTCCCCCAGTCCGGCACGTCGGTCATGTAGAACGCGGGCTCGAACAGCTTGTACTCCAGCAGCATCCGCTGGTGGTCACCGAGCCGCGCATAGGTCTCGGCCAGCGCGTCGGCCAGCCTTGCCTGACGCGTACGCACATCGTCCTGGCCGGGATAGTTGGTGCCGTCGGAGAACCACAGTTTCAGATCACGCGACCCGGTGGCGTCCATGATGTCGACACACTCGATCAGATGCGCGATCGCCTTGCGGCGTACGGCCGGGTCGGGGTTGGTGACGCTGCCGAGCTTGTAGTCGTCGTCCTGGAACACGTTGGCGTTGATGGTCCCCAACGCCACGCCGAGCTCTCGGGCGTGCCGGGCCAGATCGGCGTAGTCGTCCACCTTGTCCCACGGGATGTGCAACGCGACCGTCGGCGCGACGCCGGTGTAGCGGTGCACGACGGCGGCGTCGGCGATCTTCTCGTACGGATCCCGCGGCACACCCTCCTGCGCGAACACTTTGAAACGCGTCCCCGAGTTCCCGTACGCCCACGAGGCGGTCTCGATCCGCTGCCCCCGCAACGCGTCCTGCACCCGGGCGACCGCCTGCGGCGCGAACTCGGTCATCGCACATCTCCCAGCTGATCGGCAAGATTGAACACCTCGGTCAGCACCCGCATGTGCTGGTCGGGCCGGCCGGAGTCGAAGAACTCGGCCATCTGCGCCTGCCAGCGGGCGTTGACGTCGGTGGCGTCCATCGCCGCGAGCGCGGCGTCGAAGTCGTCGGTGAGCAGGTAGCCCACCAGGAGGCCGTCCTCCCGGAGGAACAGGCTGTAGTCGTGCCAGCCGGTGTCGCGCAACGCGGCCAGCATGTCCGGCCAGACGTGGGCGTGCCGCTGCCGGTATTCGGCCAGCCGATCGGGTTTGACCTGAAGGGTGAAACAGATCCGGCGCACGCGGGCCTCCTGGGGTCGGTTGGGCCGATGAACCGATGGGGACGCCGCGCCGGGCCAACACGTGAAACGTTTCACCATCGGCTGACAGAAACGGTAGAGACGGATCACCAACGCGTCAAGAGGTTCCTCGCGATCCATTTCGACCACCGCTCGCACTGAACGGCTGGTTGACGAGCCGCCCGCAGGGTGAGACGTTTCAACCATCGCGTACTTCCGACCAGGCGAGGGATGATGGCTGCTGCGAGCATCAAGGAGGTCGCCCGGCTGGCGGGCGTATCGCTGGGCACGGTCAGCAACGTGCTGAACCGGCCGGAGGCGGTGGCTCCGCAGACTCGCAAGCGCGTCCTCGACGCGATCAGCCAACTCGGCTACGTCCGCAACGACTCCGCCCGCCACCTGCGCGCCGGGCAGAGCCGGACCGTCGCCATCGTCGTCCTCGACGTGTCCAACCCGTTCTTCACCGACGTCGTCCGCGGCGCGGAAGGCGCGGTCGAGGACGCCGACGGCATGCTCATCGTGTGCAACAGCGGCGAGGATCGGGCGCGGGAGGAACGGCACCTGGAGATGCTCGAGGAGCAACGCGTACGCGGGCTGCTGATCACCCCGGTGGACGACGGCCGCCACGAACGCCTGGAGCGGCTGATCGACCGGGGCATCCCGGTGGTGCTCGTCGACCGGGGCACGGGGCAGCCGAACCGGTGCTCGGTCGCGGTCGACGACCTGCTCGGCGGTCGCCTGGCCGCGCAGCACCTGGCCGACCAGGGCCACCGCCGCATCGCCTTCGTCGGCGGTCCCGCGTCCATCCGGCAGGTCGAGGACCGGTACGCCGGCGCCGCCGCCGCGCTGGAGGAGTATCCGGGTACCGACCTGCAGGTGGTCGAGACGCGGTCGCTGTCGGTGACCGCGGGCCGCGATGCCGCAGAACGCATCTGCGCCCTGCCCGCCGCCTCCCGGCCCACCGCCATCTTCTGCGCCAACGACCTGCTCGCCCTCGGCGCGCTGCAAGGGCTGACCGCCGGTGGTCTGCGCGTACCGGAGGACATGGCGTTGGTCGGCTACGACGACATCGACTTCGCCGCCGCGGCGGCCGTGCCGCTCACCTCGGTCCGCCAACCCCGCGAGCAGCTCGGCCGCACCGCCGCCGAGCTGCTGCTGGAGGAGGCCGAGGACCCTGATCGCCACGGCCACCGGCACGTGGTCTTCCAGCCGCAGCTCGTCGTCCGCCAGTCCACTGTGAGCGGCACCCGGACTCGCCGCGCCAAGTCCTAGCGGCCGGCCGGACCACCGTCCACTCTGGGCGGAAGGTGATCCGGCCGCGCCAAGTCCTAGCCTCGGACCAGCCGGATCACGTTCCACGACACCGGCGGCAGCGAAACGCGCACCGTTCCACTGTCGACTGCTGCTGACGGGTTGGGCTGCGGCGTCACCCGATCCGGGTCGTCGGCGGTGTTGCGGGCGTACACGTCGTCGCCGGCCAGCGTGGTCGCCTCGGCGATCCGCATCGGCCCGAACGCCCGGGTGTCAACCTCCAGCGACAGGGGCGCGTCCAGCGACCGGTTGACCGCGAACACCGTCGTCGTGCCGGTCTCCGCGTCGTGCGTGGCGACCGCGTGCAGCAGCGGCACGTCGCCGTACTCCGTGGTCTCGTAGGTCGGCGACACCGGTTCGACCCGCAGGACGTCGCCGCTCGCGTACCGGGAGGCTTGGGCGAACGGGTGGAACGTGGTCTGCCGCCAGGCCCGGCCACCGGCCTCGGTCATGATCGGCGCGATGACGTTCACCAACTGAGCGAGGCTGGCGGAGGTGACCCGGTCGCTGTTGCGCAGCAACGTGATCAGCAGACTGCCGACCACCACGGCGTCGGCCAGGTGGTAGTGGTCCTCCAGCAGCCGGGGCGCCACCGGCCAGTCCTCCTTCGGCATCTCGCCCTGCAGCCGGCTCATGTACCAGACGTTCCACTCGTCGAACGAGAGGTAGATGTGCTTCTTGGCCCGCTTCTTCGCGCGTACGTGGTCGGCGGTGGACACCACGTCGGCGATGAAGTTCTCCATGTTGACCGCGCTGGCCAGGAAGCCACCGAGGTCGCCGTCCTTCTCCTCGTAGTACGCGTGGCACGACACGTAGTCCACGACGTCGTAGGCGTGGTCGAGGACGGTCGCCTCCCACTGCCCGAACGTCGGCATGCTCGACCCGCTGCTGCCGCACGCGACCAGCTCCAGGTTCGGATCGATCATCCGCATCGCCCGGGCGGTCTCGGCCGCGAGCCGCCCGTACTCGTCGGCGTTCTTGTGGCCGATCTGCCACGGGCCGTCCATCTCGTTGCCCAGGCACCACATGCGTACGCCGTGCGGCTGCTTGGCGCCGTTGGCCACGCGCAGGTCGGACAGCCGGGTCCCGCCGGGGATGTTGCAGTATTCGAGGAGGTCCAGCGCCTCCTGGACGCCGCGCGTGCCGAGGTTGACCGCCATCATCGGCTCCACACCGGCCTTGCCGGTCCAGCGGATGAACTCGTCGAGCCCGAACGTGTTCGGCTCGGTGCTGTGCCAGGCGAGGTCGAGCCGGGCGGGGCGGTCCGCCACCGGGCCGATGCCGTCCTCCCAGCGGTAGCCGGACACGAAGTTGCCGCCGGGATAGCGCACCGTGCTCACGCCGAGTTCGCGGATCAGCTCCAGCACGTCGGTACGCAGGCCGTCGGCGTCGGCCGCCGGATGCCCGGGTTCGAAGATCCCGGTGTAGACGCAGCGACCGAGGTGCTCCACGAAGGAGCCGAAGGTACGCCGGGACACCGGCGCGACACGGAAGGCGGGGTCGACGGTGAACCGGGCGGTACGCGGGGCGGCGTCAGTCATCTCATTCCAACTCTCGGGCGGGTCGCTCCAGATACGGCGGTTCGCTCCAGCTAATGCTGAAGGTTCCAGAGACGGCGGTTCACTCCAGGTAGCCGGCGAGGGAGCCGGCGTGTGCTGCCTGCAGATCGGCTCGGATCGCCAGCTCGGTCGCCAGGAACGCGTGGGCCTGGGTCATCGCGCGTTCGGTCCGTTCGGCGACGTCCCGCAGCAGGTCGGGATAGAACGGCAGCTCGACGCCGGAGCAGTCGATCCGCTCGACGCGGTCGCCGTCGACGACGAACAGGTGGTCGCCGCCGGGGGCGCCCGCCAGGTCGAGGTTCTTGCGGATCTCCAGGTAGCCGCCGGTGCCCAGGACGGTCAGCCGCCCGTCGCCCCACACGGGAAGCCCGCCCGGCGTGTACCAGTCGACTCGGGCGTACCCGTGGCCTCGGTCGCCGCGTAGCAGCAGCTCGCCGAAGTCGGCGAAGCGCGGACGGTCCGGGTTGGCGTGGTTGGCGACCGTGCTCGCCCCGATCTCCGCCTGCGTCGAGCCGGTGAAGTGCAGGAACTGGTCGACCTGGTGGGCGGCGATGTCGGTCAGGATGCCACCGCCCCGGCGCGGGTCGAAGAACCATTCCGGCCGGGTGTGCGCGTCCAGCCGGTGTGGTCCCAGCCCGATCGTCTGCACGACCTGCCCGATGCGGCCCTCGGCGACCAGCTGCGACGCCCGGACGACGGCCTTGACGTGGAAGCGTTCGGAGAAGCTGACCGACCAGAACCGGCCGGTGTCCGCGACCGCCTGCCGGATCGCGGTCAGCTCCGCGAGCGTCACACACCCCGGCTTCGCCGCGAGCACGTCCTTGCCGGAGTGCATCGCCGCGACCGCCACGGCGGCCCGCCGGTCGGGCACGTCGGCCGTCACGATCAACGACACCGAGGGATCGTCGAGCAGCCGCCGGGCGTCGTCTACCACCGGTACGCCGGGATACGACGCCGCGAAATTGCGGGCGACCGCGCCGTCGCTCTCGTCCGGCCGGTTGTGGTAGCCGACGCATTCCGCGCCCGCCGCGAGCAGGCCGGAGGTCAGGCTGATCGCGTGACCGTGCTCGACGCCGACGACGCCGAACCGCACTGGCTCAGTCACGTTCCCTCCACTGGAAAGCCTTGCCGGTGGCCCAGCCGACGGGCAGTTCGCAGAACAGCGCGCCGGCGGCGGCCGCTTCGCGTACCACGTCGTCGACGCCTTCGATGATCTCCCGGTGGCCGGCCTGGCGCCGGAACCGCGCGTCGATCTCGACCGCCGCCGGGCTCAGCCGGATGGCCTCGACGACCTGCATGAACGACCGGGTGTCGGCCAGCGGCGCGACGAGGGGCACGCCGTCGGTGAGATGGTCGACCAGATTGTCGAGCAGATCCAGCCGGTCGAAGCGACGCTCGCCGGCCGCCGTCCGCAGGCGGTCCTCGGTGTACCACAGCTCGGCGCGACCCTCGCTGCCCACCACTTCGACGATCGGTTCGCGGGAGGTCTCGGCGCAAAGAGTCACCGCGGCGAGAACCGTCGTGCCGCGCGCGGTCGTGATCCGCGCGCTGGCCGTGTCATCTGCTTCGATGGGGTACGCGCGATAGGTGTCCACCTCGACCTGGCGGACCGGCTCGTCACCGGCCGACCCGTCGAGCCGCAACGCCATCGCCACCCCGTGCGCGAACGGGTTGGTCAGCGCGCCGTCCATCACCGGTACGCCGTCCAGCGACCGTCGCCCGGCCCAGGCGGCCCGGCCGTAGTAGGACTCGTCACGTGTCCACGCACCGGTGAGCCCGATCCGGCGTACCTCGCCGAGTGCTCCCGTGGCGATCAGGTTGGCGAGTTCGGCGTACGCCCGGGAGCCGAACGCCTGGAAACCGACCTGGCAGGCGACTCCGGCCGCACGTTGCGCCGCCAGAAGGGCGTCGAACTCGGCCATCGTCGGCGTCGGCGGCTTCTCCAGGAGCACGTGGGCCCCGGCGTCGAAGGCCAGCCGGGCCAAGTTCGCATGGGTGTGCATCGGCGTCGAGATGACGACGATCTCCGGCCGCACCTCGGCGATCACGCGCGCGGCGTCGACGTCGAAGAGGCTGTCGCCGGCGAGGCTCTGCTGGTGCTCGTCCAGCGGGCGTACGTCGGCGACGCCGGCGAGCCGGACCAGACCGGTGGCTGTCCGCGCCGCGAGGTGTTCGAGGTGCCCCCGGCCGTGCCCGTGGGCACCCACGAGAACCACGGACGGCGGGCTGCTGTCGCGGCGCAATGTCACTCCCCGGAAGCTCGGCAGCGCCAGTTGGAAAGCGCTTTCAGCGGATCTTAGCCGGGCC
>JABFYB010000285.1 GCA_013361475.1 Hamadaea sp. | reverse complement strand
CGGCAAGGACCAGATCCGCACCGGCACCGGTCCGGCGTACGTGGACGGCGGTCCCGGCGACGACACCATCGTCACCGCCGAGGCTCCCGGCACGACCGCCTGGGTCGCCGGCGGCGGCGGCAACGACGCCATCACCACGGGCGACGGCACCGGCACGGTCGCCGGGGACAACGGTCTCGGCTACACCACCCAGGACGTGACGGCGGGCGGCAAGACCCTCACCGGCGTCGTGAACTGGACGAGCCTGACCCCGCCCGCCGAGGACCCCGACGGTGGGTCGGGTGTGGACACGATCACGGTCGGCCACGGCGGCAACACCGTCTACGGCAACGGCGGTGACGACACGCTGGCCGCGATGGTCGACGACGCCAAGACCAACGGCACCAACGTCATGGTCGGCGGCGCCGGCTCCGACAGCGTCAACGGCGGCAACGGCCCGGACAAGATCTACACGTACGCGCAAGGCGTACCGGCCGATCCGGACGCCGACGGCGTGGGTGACACGGGTCTGACGAACATGGTGGACACCGGCGGCGGTCAGGACGAGGTCTACGGCAGTGCGGGCGTCGACCTGGTCGTCTCCCACTCCGCCAACGGCCAGTCCGGCACGATCAACGGGTACGGCGCGAACGACGTCCTGATCGGCGGCTACGGCACCGACCAGATCTTCGGCGGTCCCGGTGACGACTACCTCGTCGCCGAGCCCTCCGACGTGGGCGCGCCGGACGGCACCGACGGCTACGGTCCGTTCCGCCCGGTCACCCACCACCCGCTGCCCGCCGGTACGCAGTCGCAGACCAAGCTGCTCGTCGGCGGCCTGGGCAGCGACCACATCATCGGCGGCGACGGCGGCGCGACGATCTTCGGCGACAAGCACCTGACCGCCGAGGCGTGCGCCGACAGCGCCACCTTCGCCCAGCCGGTTCCGGCCGTGCAGGGCTCGGCCGACCTGATCCTCGGCGGGGCCGGGGTGGAGGTCGTGACCGCCGGTGGCGGCGACGACCGCGCTGATCTGGGCAGCGGCGCCGACCGGGCCTGTGGCCAGCTCGGCGACGACATCCTCGCCCTCGGCGGGGACGACGACAAGGCGTGGGGCGGCGACGGCGTCGACCAGGTCTTCGGCGACGCCGGACTCGACACCGTCTACGGCAACGCCGGCAACGACGGCCTCTACGGCGGCGGCGACGTCGACACCGTGGAGGGCAACGACGGCGGCGACCAGATCTACGGCGGCGACGGCGCGGACATCCTCTACGGCGGAAGCCGGGCCGCGGGCGAGACCGACCAGGGCGCCGACTACGTCTACGGCGAGGAGGGCGCGGACCGGATCGTCGGCGACAACGGCACTCCGGCCGACGGTTCCGCCGGGGCGTACCCGCTGGATCTGAGCGGGACCACCCCGGCCGCCGGCGCGGGCGACGTGCTGCACGGCGGCGCGCAGGACGACCGGATCTACGGCGGCCTCGGCGACGACCTGATCACCGGCGACGGCGACCAGGACGTGATCGAGGGCAACAACGGCGCGGACACGGTCAGCGGCGGCGACGGCGACGACCAGATCATCGGCGGGTCCTCGGAGGAGGCCTCGGCCGGAGTGGGCCGTCCCGACGGCTCCGACATCCTGGTCGGTGACGCCGACGACGACCTGATCGCCGGGGACAACGCCAAGTTCACCGATGGCACGGTCGCCCGGATCGTGGCCGGCCGCGCCGCTCCGCAGCGTGCGATCACGCTGCTCGACCTCGGTCTGAACCCGGTGGCGGGCACGAGCGCGGGTGACTACCTCGCCGGACTCGGCTCCGACGACGTCCTGCTCGGGCAGGGCGGACCGGACCGTGTTCTCGGCGGCGCGGGCGCGGACTACGCCGAAGGCGGGCCGGGCAGTGACTGGGTCGAGGGTGACCTCGGCGACGACGACCTGGTCGGCGGCTCCTCTACTGTGGACAACGCGGTCAGCGGAACCGGTCAGCCGGACGCGGCGGACGCCCTCTTCGGCGGGCCGAACTCCGACGTGATCCTCGGCGACAACGGCGCGATCCTGCGCCCGTTGGCCGGGGAGCCGGCGGCGGCGGTGACGGCCCGGCTCGCCGCCGACGGCTCGGCGTACCTGCCGAGGGTCATCTCGCTGCTCGACCGGGGCAACGCCGATCCGCTGCGCCACGGCGGCGACCGGATCAGCGGCGGCGACGGCGTCGACCTCGCGTACGGGCAGGACGGCGACGACGCCCTCACCGGTGACGGCGACGCCGACTACCTCGAGGGCAACGGCGGGGTCGACACGCTGCGCGGCGACCTCCCGCTGGGGGCGGCCGGGCACAGCACGGTCACTCCGCTGCCGGCGCAGCCGTGGCCGGGTGCCGCCGGTCCGGCGGGCGACCTCGTCGGCACCGGTACGCCCGACGGTCAGGACGACCTGATCGGCGGCAGTTCGGCGGCCGGCTTCCGGGACGGGGCCGACGTGGTGGAGGGCGACGGCGGCGACGACGTCATCCTCGGCGACAACGGGTCGCTGCTCCGGACGGTCCTCAACGGCAAGGAGAAGGTGTACGCCGAGCGCTATGCGACCGGCGCGGACCTGACCAACGCCACGGTGGTGCGTACGCACGACCCGGCGTTGCCCGGCCCGTCCACCCGGTTCTGCACCACCGCGCAGGCGACCTGCGAGCCGAACGGCGCCTGGGGCGCCGACCAGCTCTACGGCGACGGCGGGAACGACGGGATCTGGGGCTCCGACGGCGACGACACCGTCTGGGGCGGCTCCGGTGACGACGACCTGTTCGGCGAACTCGGCTCGGACACGATCTACGGCGAGGCCGGTGAGGACGCCATCGTCGGCGACCGCGGCGGCCTGATGAACCAGTACCTCAACGCCGACGACGTGGCCGCGCTGGGATTCACGATGACGCTGTCCAGCGTTCCGCAGGAGACGTTCACCGGTTTCCGCCTCGGCGCGTACGACCGGCGGGCGGACCTGCGGCACGACACCGACGGCGACGTCTGGATCGGTTCGCCGACGGACCCGGCGATGCCGCACAACGGTCTGACCGAGGGCGGCTTCGACCTGATCCGCGGTGGTTCGGGCAACGACGACATCCACGGTGGCTGGGGTGACGACGTCATCAACGGCGACAGCGGTGGCGACGACATCTTCGGGGCGGCGGGCTCGGACGTCCTCTGGGGTGGCAAGGGCTGCGACCCGGTCCTCGACGCGGCCACGCCGGACTGCCTGGTCAACGGGGTCTTCACCCCGTCGGCGCGGGGCACGGACGACCGCTTCGTGGACCACGTCTTCGGCGGTTCGGGCGAGAGCCTCGACGAGGGCTTCGGCTCCGACGTGCTCGACGTGAAGCCGCGCGGCGTCTTCGCCGACTGCCAGCCGGGCCGGTGGCCGACCGAGGTCAACGGCGTCACCCGGGACCCGTGCCTGTGGTTCCAGTGGACGAACATGACCGACGCGTCGGACGCCGACAACCAGCACCACCAGGGCACCGACTGGATCTACGGCGGCTGGGACCGCGACGTCCTGGAGGCGGACGTGGCGCAGAACGGGCCGAGCGCCGGTGACCGGCTGCTCGACTGGAACGGCGCCTACAACCTCTACCTCCACTGCAACGCGGCCTACGGCGGCTACAACGACGTCCGCCAGCACAGTCCCGCGATGCAGGACTTCATCACCCGGCTGGCCTGGGCGTCCGGCGCCGGGCGTACCGCGGCCGACATCGGCACGGCGGGCACGTCCGCCTTCGGCGAACTCGCCTTCACCTACGTCGGCGACACCGGCGACCACGGGGCGGGCAAGGCGTACCCGGGCTCGCCGGGCCACTTCTCCGACCCGGTCTCCTGCACCGACTGACCCTCACGGCCGGTGGGCGACCCCGCCCACCGGCCACCCCACCCCTCGCGGAGGTAATCCATGCGGCGACGAGTCGCGTCCGCCCTGTCGGTGCTCGCTCTGGGCGCCGCGTTCAGCCTGTTCAGCACGCCCGCGGAGGGCGCGGCGCCCGCGCAGGCCTATCGTGTACGCGGCCTGGAGCCGGGCCAGGAACTGCTGCTCGACCGGGCCGGAGCCGTCATCACCGATGTAGACGAAGGCGCGGTCTACGTCCAGGCCCGGCCGGACCAGGCGGCCAAGCTGCGCAAGCAGGGGCTCAAAGTGGACGACATGTCGGCGGCCACCCTGGCCGCCACGTTCGGCCCGGTCGACCCCGGTTACACCGACTACTCGGAGACGAAGGCAGAGGTGAGCCGGCTCGTCGGCCTCTATCCGACGCTGGCCTCGCAGCAGGTCATCGGGAAGTCCTACGAGGGCAAGGACATCGTGGCCCTCAAGATCTCCGACAACGTGGGAGTGGACGAGTCCGAGCCGGAGATGTTGTTCACGGCGAACCAGCACGCCCGCGAGCACCTCACCGTGGAGATGGCGCTGTATCTCGCGAACATGCTGCTCAACGACTACGGCAGCGATCCGGCGATCACGAAGATCGTGGACAACCGCGAGATCTGGATCGTGCCGATGGTCAATCCGGACGGCGCCCAGTACGACGTCGACAGCGGCGACTATCTGATGTGGCGCAAGAATCGGCAGCCCAACAGCGGTTCCACGGAGATCGGCACGGACCTCAACCGCAACTGGGGCTACAAGTGGGGCTGCTGCGCCGGCTCGTCCGGGGTCAAGTCGAAGGACACCTATCGGGGGTCGGCGGCCTTCTCGGCCAAGGAGACCCAGGTGATCCGGGACTTCGTGCTGAGCCGCCGGGTCGGCGGGACCCAGCAGATCACCGAGCACCTCGACATCCACACCTACTCGCAGCTCGTCCTGTGGCCCTTCGGCTACACCACGAGCACGGTCGTCGGTCCGATGACCGCCGACGCGTACGCCGCGCTTCGCGCGATCGGCACCGAGATGGCCGATCTCAACGGGTACTGGCCGGGCCAGGCGAGCGGCCTCTACATCGCCGACGGCATCATCAACGACTGGATGTGGGCCGACCAGAAGATCTTCAGCTTCACCTTCGAGATGTACCCGAAGCGGTCGGACCTGTTCGAGCAGTTCTATCCGCCCGCGTCGGTGATCCCGGCGCAGACCAGCCGCAACCGGCAGGCCCTGATCCGGCTCGCCCAGTACGCCGACTGCCCGTACCGGTCGGTCTCGAAGGAGAACACGTACTGCCCGGTGGCCGACGACTACACCCTGACGGTCCCCGGAGCGACTTACGTGGTGGCGCAGGGCGGCACGGTCAGCACCACCATCGCGGCGACCAAGACGACCGGCGCGAACCAACTGGTCTCGCTGACCGCCACCGGAGCGCCGGCCGGGATGACGCCGATCTTCGGGCTGGGCTCGATCCCGACCGACGGATCGGCGCAGGCGATCTCGTTCTCCACCGCGGCGACCACGACCCCGGGCGAGTACACCATCGTCGTCCGGGGTGAGGGGACGGCGGGGACGGTACGCACAGCGCCGGTCACCGTCATGGTCACCGGGTCGGCCGCTTGCCAGGGCTCGAACGCGACCGACGTCGCCATCCCGGACGACGGCACCGCGGTGACCAGCTCGCTCACCATCGCCGGGTGCGGGAGCCTGGCCAGCCCGATGGCCAACGCGGCCGCGCGGCTGGAGGTCCACATCGCCCACACGAACATCGGCGACCTGCAACTCCGGCTGGTCGGACCGGGCGGCGCGGTGCTGATCCACGATCGCGACGGCGCCGACATGAACAACATCGACAAGATCTACACGCTTGATCTGTCCAGCCAGGTCGCGGACGGGACGTGGTCGCTGGAGGCGACCGACCTGGAGAGCGGCGCCACCGGAAAGATCGACTCCTGGACGCTGACCCTGAAGTAGGTCAGCTCCACGATTCAGCCCACGAGGCAGAACGGATGACCGGCCGGGTCGAGGAACACCCTCGACCCGGCCGGATTCGGCTGGTACGCCGCCTTCTTCCCGCCCGCCGCGAGCACCACCGGCTCGGCCTGGTCGAGGTCGGCGACCCGCAGGTGCAGGTGGAACTGCATCGAGGAGGCCGGGTCGGGCCAGACCGGCGGCCGATACCCCGGCGACCGCTGGAACGACAGGTGGAACGGCGACGACTCGTCCTCGCCGAGGGAACACCAGTCGTCGTTCTCGTAGACGAGCCGCCAGCCGGTCAACCGGGCGTAGAACTGCGCCAGCGCGCGGGGATCGGGGCACTCCAGGGCGACTCCGCTGAGGCGGGCCAACGGTTCCATGACCGTCAGTATCCGTCACGCCGGCTCAGGATGCGGCCTGGATCTGCACCACCAAAGCGGCGGCGGAGATCGCCAGGAACAGATGATGCAGCCCCAGGCCGAAGTCGCGTACGCGGAAGTGGACGACGAAGGCGGCCAGGAAGAAGAGCACCAGGCCGACGGCCGCGGCCACCCCGAGCGGCGGGTAACCGAAGCCCGCCAGCAGACCGAGAGCGCCCGCGGCCTTGAGCACGCCGAGCGGCGTCATCCAGGAAAGGGGCACCTGGCCCCGCTCCATCACCACCGCGACCTGCTTGTACCGCGCGAAGTCGAGGACGGCGGAGAAGCCGTTGGCGACGACCGCGAGCAAGGTGAGGACGACGTAGGCCACGGTCAGTGCGCCACCCCGACGACCTGCCGGACCGTGTCCGGCTGGCCGACCATGCGAAGCATGTGGTGGGCGACATCGGCCCGAGAGATCGAGAACCCGCCCCGGATGTTGCGATTCAACGCCGTCCGGTACGCACCGGTGAGCGCCTTGTCGGTCAGCTTCGGCGGCCGGGAGACCGTCCACTCCAGATCACTGTCCCGTAGGATCCGCTCCGTGGCCGCGAGGTCGGCGTAGTGCGCGCCGAAGAGCCTACGCGCGATCCGGGTGCCCACGTGACGCATGAAGAACCCGTCGCCGGGATCGTGCTTGGGCAGCACCCGCTGACCCGGCACCGGCACCGGACCGACCGGAGCGGCGCTGACGATCACGATGCGGCGTACGCCTTCGGCGGTCATCGCGTCGACGATCGCCTGGGTGCCGCGCGAGGTGATGCCGGCGTCGGCCCGGGGATCCCGGGGTCCGAGGCCGGACACCACTGCGTCGGCGCCCCGGACCGCGGTGCGGAGTGCGGCCGGGTCCGGATGCCCGAAGTCGACCGCGATGGCGCGTACGCCCTCCGGCAGGTTCCGCGGCCGCCGGGCGACCGCGGTGACCTCGTGACCGTCCGCGACGGCCTGCTCGACCAGGTGACGTCCGATGCCGCCGGTGGCGGCGATGATCGTGAGTTTCACGGTGACCTCCTATGCCGTGAAGGCGGCGGCGTGATCCGCGGCCCAGGTCGGGAAACTGCGGGCCGGGCGGCCCAGCAGGCGGCGTACGGTGTCGGTGGTCGGACCGGCCTCGCGGGCGTAGTCGGCCTGCGAGCCGAGCAGCCGGGCGGGGACCTCGGCGGGCAGCCCGGCGGCGAGCATTCCTTGGCGGACGGCCTCCGGCTCCATCTGGACGAAGGTCAGCTCCCGGCCGACGGCCGCACCGATGGCGGCGACCTTTTCGGCCTGGCTCAGCGACTGCTCGCCGGTCAGCACGTACGCCTCGCCGGCATGCCCGTCGGTGGTCAGCGCGAGCACGCCGACCTCGGCGAGATCCCGTTCGTCGACAGTGGAGGTACGCGCCGCCGCGTACGCCCCGCGCACCGTTCCGGTGGCCTTGATCTGTCCGGCCCAGGCGAACGTGTTGGCGGCGAAGTCGGCGCAGCGCAGCATCGTCCAGTCCGGACCCATTGCCCGGACGGCGTTCTCCGTAGCCACGAAGTGCTCCCGGAACCGGGCCTCGCCGACCGGGAAGGGAATCGTGAGCGAGGAGATGACGACGATCCGCTCGGGGCGCAGGGCGGCGAGGTCGGCGAGCCGATCGCCGAACGCGCGCGGGCTGAGGAGTACGCCGTCGACGCCGTCGAGCGCCGTAACCTCATCGGGGTGGACGAGCTGAGCTTCGGGTGGCAGGGCGGCATGGGGATCGCGGGTGACCGCCGCGACCTTGGCTCCGCGCTCGACCAGCAGCCGGACCGCCGCCCGCCCGACCATGCCGGTCGCTCCAGTGACCAGGAACATCGCTGCTATTTCCTCTCAGAGACGTATCATATGAGAACCATACTAGTTCAGTTTGAGGTTCAGACAATATGAGTCACGTAACATCTCGCTCCCGCGCGGGCGACGAACCTGCCGACGACGGGCCGGCGGGCGACGGGCGTACGCGGCGGCGGCTGACCGCGCAGGTCAAGGACTCGCTGCGGGATCTCCGCAATCAGCTGGCGATGCTGAACCGGCAGGTGAGCGGGAAGGTCGAGCTGAAAGAGATCGACCTGGACTGCCTGGACCTGATCAGCCGCAACGGCCCGCTGACCCCCAGTACGCTCGCCCGCCGGGCCGGGCTCCATCCGGCCACTCTCACCGGCATCCTCGACCGGCTGGAGAAGGCCGGCTGGATCGCACGGGAACGCGACCCGGCCGATCGCCGAGCCGTGACGCTTCGTGCCCTACCCGACCGGGGACGGGAGATGTTCCGCCTGTTCAGCGGGATGAACGCCGCGATGGACGACATCTGCGCCGGCTACAGCGAAGCGGAACTGAAACTGATCGCGGACTTCCTC